>CAXBHD010000001.1:0-49837 GCA_963975335.1 uncultured Devosia sp.
GCCGACTTTGGGGCTCGACATCACCTATCGCAAGCGCTTCTACCGCCGCCTGCTCGAAGACTATATGACCGAGGAGCGCACCCTGCTGATCACCACCCATCAGGTGGACGAGATCGAGTTCATGCTCTCCGACATCATGTTCATTCGCGATGGCGATCTCGTGCTGCATATGCAGATGGAAACCGTCAACGACAAGTTCGCCCAGCTCGTGATCACCGACCCCGCCCGGCTGGCGCCCGCCCGCGCTCTGCGCCCGGTCTTTGAGGAAACCCGCTTCGGCCAGACCGTGATGATCTTTGACGGTGTCGACCGCGCTTTGCTCGCGCCCTTGGGCGCGGTCTCCACGCCCACCCTCAGCGACCTTTTCGTGGCGCTGATGCAGCGGCCCACGGCCAATCCGGAGACCGCCCGATGAAGGCCTTTACTGCGCTGGTCCATCGCGAACTGCTCGAGCATCGCGGCGCCTTTCTCACCGGGCCGCTGCTGCTGCTCGGGCTGATCTTCGGCCTCGTCATCCTGGCCTTCACCGTTGGCCGGGTCGATGTGCACCTGTCGGGCGCCGTGCTCACCGTGGTGCCGCTGGTCGTCTATGAGCTGGGCTTTCTGGGGCTCGGTTTTGGCTGGGCACTCTATCTGGCCGCGACACTGTTCTTTTATGGCGCCGATGGCTTTGCCGCCGACAAGCGCAACAATGCCATGCTGTTCTGGAAATCCATGCCGGTCAGCGATTTCAAGGTGCTGCTCAGCAAGCTGGTCGCGGCCATAACCCTGCTCCCGCTCACCGTTTTCGGTGTCGTCCTGCTCAGCGGCGTGCTGCTATTTGCCGTGGCTTTCGTCACCATGCTGATCAATGGCACGGCCGGCTTCGGTGCCCTGGGGGATATCGTTGCCATTTATGGGCAGGTCGCCCTGGCCCTGTTCTCCGTGCTGGTCGCGGGCCTGCTCTGGTATCTGCCCTTCATCGCTCTGGTTGGCGCCATTGCCACCATAGTCGGGCGCTGGGCCATTCCCATTGCCCTGCTGCTGCCCACCATCGTCTCGGCGCTCGAATGGGTTACCCTGGGTGGCCTGCATCCCTTTGCCACGCGCACCTGGGACTTCATGCAATACCGCACGGCGCCGCCGACGACCGATTATGCCGATAGCTGGATCGCCAGCCTGGGCAACCGGTTCGAGCCCAATGTGGCTGCCGCACGCTTTGATGGCCTGGCCTTTGCCGGCGATCTGCTGGGCCGGCTGGATTGGACGCAGGTGGCCATAGGCGGTGTCTTTGCCCTGGCCGCCATCTACCTGGCCAGCGAATATCGCCGCCGCGTCAACGACAACTAGCCCTGCCGACCAACCATGCCGCCACCCCGCCCCGCGCGGGGTGGCGGGCCCGGGCCGGCCGCCGCCGGAACGTTCACTGCAGCCAGCCGTTGAGTTCGGAGCCCATAGTCGGGCAAGAACCAATGGAGCCTGCCATGACCGAGTCAAAGACCATTCCCCAGCAGACCCTTGTCGTGGTGGCCGATGGGCATCGGGCCGTGCTGTTCCGCACCCATGGCGTCAACGATGCCATGACCCTGACCGAGGAGCGGCAGCTGACGCCGCAGAACCTGGCCGCTGAAGGCCCCTCCGGCTCGCGCCCGGAAGAGCAGAGCCCGCGCCAGACCGATGAGGCCACCTTTGCCAAGCAGCTGGCGGCCGAGCTCTTCACCCTCAAACAGGCCAACAAGTTCGAGCATATGGTGCTGGCCGCCGATCCGCAGACCCTGGGCCAGCTGCGCAGCGCGCTGCACAAGACCGTCGAGGCCTCGATTGCCCTGACGCTCGACAAGGAACTGACCAATCACAGCGCTGGCGATATCGCCACCATCATCCGCAACGCCGCCTGATCGGCAGCACCGCTTGTTGGGCAGCCATCAGACCATCCTGTAACGCGACAGTTCGGATGACTCTGGGACTAGGTGGGATTTGGCGGGAAATGGCGGGATTTGGCCGCATGCGACAGTTCGGATGACTCTTTCGACGTCGTCGCGCGCAGGCCCAACTGCGGAGTCCCGGGCTTCCGCGCCCCAAGGGGGGAACTAGACAGCTCGATGGAGTGGTCAGTTCCGCCCTCAAAAAGGCCCGCAAAACTGGGATTCAAGGCGCCAACGCACCTTCTGAGGGGGGAACTGGTCCCTGCGGCCAGTTAGCATTTGGAGAGGGAGAATACCGCTGTCCCCAGCACGGGCAGCGGGTCGTCCACATCGATGACCTCGACGGGCCAGGCCGGGTTGACATGCACGAGCTCGGTCTTGCCAGACAGGCGCACAACGGTACGCCGCAGCTGGATTTCACCACCGATATCCATGGCGTATACGGCGCCCTGGCGCGGGGCGCGGTCGGTCGTATCGATGATGACCACGGAACCGGGCGAAAAGTCGGTACCGCCTTCGTCGCCTTCTATGGTCATGATCCGCAAGCCGTCCGCGGTATAGCCGTGACCGGACAGAAAGACGGTGGACAGGGCGACCGGGCCGGGCTCGGCAGTCTGGAGGCGGCTGGTGCCGATGACGCGGACCGTCAGCCGCAATGGTGCGATGAGGGCATAACCCTCTGGGGCCGACTCGTGGCGAAAGGCGGTGCCGGAATCGGCCACGCCGCTACCCGTCAGCTGAGCGATCTGATCCTCCACCTCGAGCCGGCGCTGCGCAATCAGCAACTGACGACTCTCACGTCGCGCCGCGGAGGATGGCAGTGCAAAATCCCGAGCGGCGATGTCGAAGCGCTTTTCTTCGCATTCGGCGTCGCGGGCGGTGGTGGGTGTCCCTCTGACCAGATAGTCGAGCGACACCCTGGTGCCCTGGGCAATGGCGTCGATTCGGTCCATGGGCATGGCGCTGCCGCGCTTGAGAGCCATCTTATAGGCAGTGCCCTCGATCCCAGCGATCCGGATCAGTTCGGCCTGCGTGCCGACGAGTTCCTCCAGCGCGCGAAGCCGCTCTGTCGGCGTGCTGTGACCCCAATGAAAATCAAAGGCTTGCTCAGCCCAATCGTCATTATCGGTCACAATTGTGACCTTTTCCTTGACATTCACACCCCGTATCCGCTTATTAGTCACAAATGTGACCTCCAATCACAAAAGTGACCCATGTCAGCACTCAAGAACACGCACCCTGCTGATGTTGTTGCGGAGCTGCGCAAACGCGGCACCTCGCTCAGCCTGGTTGCGGAGAGACTGACGATGCATCCCAGCACTGTCAGCCATGCTTTGCGACGCTGTATTCCCTCTGCCAACCGGGAAATCGCCAAACTGCTTGATACCACGACCCACAGACTGTGGCCGGAGTGGTTCGACGCCAAGGGGCAGCGGCACGCATTACATTCCGCGCCTAGTAGCCATAAAGCCGGGGCGCGGAAAAGCCAAAACTTGCGATCGCTGCTGGACGGGGGTGACCGGTCATGACGGTTGTACTGTCCAGAAGACGCGCGGGTTCGGACAATATCTCGCGTCGGCCCCCGGCACTCGACACGCGGCAACTGCACGCTCAGAGCCTGGACGAGGACGAGATCATCGTCTTCGTCAGGACGCGGGGGCTGGTCTGATGGTCCGGATCAGAGGGGGCGCCATCGGCGACCTGATGGATTTCCAACTGCCCGAAATTGCCGAGCGACCGGCCGTCCCCATCCAGGGCAATACGATCAGCAGCCAGGTGGCGCGGGCCATCAAGCTGGCCCTGGATGAAAGCCTGCAGAGCCGCGCCGATATTGCCGCGCGCATGAGCGAACGGCTGGGAACGCCCGTCTCCAAGACGATGCTGGATGCCTATGCATCCGAGGGCAAGCCACACACCATTCCCCTCGACCGCTTCATCGCCCTGGTGGAGGTCACTGGCCGACGCGAATTGCTGGGATTTCTGGCTGAGCGCATGGGCCTGATCGCTGTCGACAAGCGCTATGAGGCGCTGATCAGCCTGCAACTGCTGCGTGAACACCAGGAGCAGATTGATCACCAGCGCAGGGCGCTTGAGCTGCGCTGGAAGGCAAGCTCGTGACGGCGACTATGAAAATGTGGTTCACGACGGGCGAGTTGGCCGACCTGGCCCTTGCCGGTGACCTCGCAGGCCTGCCCACCACCCGCCGCGGCGTCCGGAAGCTGGCCGAGCGCGAACAATGGCAGTTGCGCCATGGCCTTGCTCGACGCCGCGCCGGTCGTGACGGCGGCGGCGGTCTTGAGTATCACATCGACCTGTTGCCGCTGCCCGCGCGGCTGGCCTATGCGGCCAAGGTCGTCACCGCACTGCCCGCGCCTGCGCCATCCACGCCGGCCGATGACGGCCTGACCGGATCGGCGCGCCGGCTGCGCGACGCGCGCCTGGTCCTGGTCGGCATTGCCGATCGCCTCAAGCTGCAGTCCGAACTGAGCGTCATTGCCGCCGATACCTATCTGGCCGGGCTATACAATGGCGGGGATCTGCAGGTGCCCCCCTGGGTACGCCAGACGGTCAGATCCATCAGCGCCCCAACATTGGCGCGCTGGCGCAGGGCGAGGCGGACCGATGAACGGCAACTGGGTGTCGACGCCGCCAGGAATCGGGCCGGTACCGGTGTGCTGGACAGTGCCGAACAGGGCGCGGTCAAAACGCTGGTCCTGGCTGCCCTGGCCAAGCAACCCCTGACCAAGGCCGAGGCCATCAGGGATCTGGTGGCGGCCCGGTTTCCGCAGGGATTGACCCTGCGCAATGGCCGGCTCGTCCCGGTGCCCGCCGTGCGTGCTTTCCAGCGCGCACTGCAAGACTGGAAAAACGTCTACCGCAACGAGCTGTCCAAGTTGGTCGACCCGGATGGCTATCGCAGCAAGTTTGAATTTGTCGCCACCGGCACCCAGCGCGCTGACCGGCTTAACGAAGTCTGGCAGATCGACGCCAGTCCGCTCGATGCCATTACCACCGAGGGCCGGCGCCCGACCATCTATGCCGCTATCGACGTCTTCTCGCGGCGCTGCATCATTCTGGTCACGCAAACACCGCGCGCTTCCGCCGTCGGCCTGCTGATCCGCAAATGCCTGCTGGCCTGGGGCGTCCCGGAGCGGATCAAGACCGACAATGGCAGTGACTTCACCGCCCATGCCACCCAGCGCCTGCTGCATGGCCTTGGCATCGAGATCGAGCTGTCACCACCCTACACCCCGCGTGCCAAGGCGATCGTCGAGCGGGTGATCGGCACTTTCCAGCGCGACTTCGTCGCGCGACTGCCTGGCTTTGTCGGGCATTCGGTTGCCGACCGTCGGGTGATCGAGAACCGCAAGGCCTTTTCCCGGCGCCTCGGTGAGGACGACGCCCATCTGTTCGACGCCGATATGAGCGACGCCGACCTCCAGGACTATGCCGACGCCTGGGCCGAGCAGACCTATCTGCACACCGCTCATGATGGGCTGGGCGGCATGACGCCCTTTGCCAAGGCCGCCAGCTTTGCCGGCGATATTCGTCGTCTCGAAAATGCGGCCGCGCTCGATCTGCTGCTGGCGCCCGTGGTCGGTGGCGACGGCCGGCGCAAGGTCACCAAGACCGGCATCCGCGTGAATGGCGAAAACTACCTGATCGGCACGGTCATGCCAGGCGACCAGGTGTTCTGCCGGCATGATCCGGCCGACCTCGGCCGCCTCTACGTCTATGCCCTCGACCAGGAACAGTTTCTTGGGCATGCCGTTTGCCCGGCGCTGCGCGGTCTGGACCCGGTTGCCGTGGCCAGCCAGGTCAAGGCGCATCAGAAGGCGTTTCTTGAAGGTAATCTCAAACCCATCCGCGCCGCCATGCGCCGCATTGGCCCGCGCGACATTGTCGATGCGCAGCGACAGGCCGGTCAGAGCAAAGCGGGTGCCCTGGTCGCCTTTGAGCGGCCGGGCAGCACGCACGACACCGCCGCACTGCGCGCCGCCAGTCAGGCCGGTGCTGACCCTGTACCGGCGCCGCTGAGCGACAAGCTGGCGCAGCGGCATGCCGAACTGCAGGCCCGCCCCATGCAGCTTTCCCTGACCATGCCGACCAATGTGCGCCGCCTGCGCCAGAGCGAGACGCGCGAACAGCGCTTCGCCCGCGCCTTGGCGATCGATGCCCGGCTGACGGCGGGCGAGCCGGTAACGCCCGAAGAGGCACGCTGGCTGGGCGGGTATCAGTCAGATCCTGAATTCACGGCCATGGAAAGGATGCGCAGGAGAGCGGAAGCGGCAGGGCAGTGACCCCTGCAGCGCCCGGTTTGCGGAGCCGGGCGGACACGCAGTGAACGGTCGAAGAGGACGTTTTTTTATGAATTTTCCCACGACGCCTACAATAGCGGTTCTCAAGAATGTCACCGCAGCCATGGTGCTGCTGGAAACACTGAAAGCCCGGCCAACCGGTTTGCCCGGCCTGGGCGTCATGTCGGGGCCGTCCGGCTTCGGCAAGACCATAGCCTGCCAATATGCACAAAATGAGCTGGGGGCGATCTATGTCGAAGCCCGTAATTACTGGAGCCGCAAGACCTTCTGCGAGCAGCTGCTGATCGAACTTGGGGTCAACCGGCCGCGGGGCACCATTGCCCAACTGATGAATGAAATCATCGCCATCATCGGCAATGATCCCGATCGCCCTTTGATCATCGACGAGGCTGACGTCCTGGTTGATATCAAGGCGATCGAGCTGGTCCGCGACCTCTACGAGACCACCCAGGTGCCGATCCTGCTGGTCGGTGAAGAGCTGCTGCCGCAAAAGCTGGCCGCTTTCGAGCGGGTACATAACCGGGTGCTCGACTGGGTGCTGGCCGAACCCTGCGATGCCGAGGACACGGTCGCTCTCGCCGCCATTATCTGCCCCGGGCTCTCCCTGTCGCGTGACTTGCTGGAACAGGTGCGCCAGCAGGCCGAAGGCCGCGCGCGCCGTATCGTGGTCACACTGCACGAAATCGCACAATTCGCGCTGCGCGAAGGCACAAGCAGCCTTGATGCCCGCAGCTATGGCGGCAGGCTATTTACGGGCGCGGCGCCACGACGTCATGCGCGGGTGTCGTGATGGCCATCCGTCTCAATGTCCGGCTCGCCAAAGGCGAAACCGCGCCCAGCACAAACGAACTGCTGGCTGCCACGCTGATGGGCCTGGTTGAGGTCGGTCAGCATTTTACCGCCGGCGAATTGCGTCGCGCCGCACAATTGACCCAACAGGGTGCAACCAATCGTTTCCTTCGACACCTTAGAGCCGAAGGAGTGGTTACTGGAGCCCCACGGGCCGGACGCTATCGACTGGCAAAGCCTGTTCCAGCGGTTTTGCCACGCACTGTCGACGGCGTTTCTAACCAGGCTCACCAGCACGTCTGGAATGTACTGCGTGGATCGCAAGGACGCAGCGGTATCAGCCGGAGCGATCTGCGCCTCTTGGCGTCAACGGAAAGCCTGGCCCTTGATGAGAGTATCGACTTCTATCTGACAGCGCTTGTGGACTGTGGAATTCTGCGCGAGGACGAAAAAGGACTGCGGCTCTTGCCCGTCCACAATACGGGGCCGCTGCCGCCGCGCATCTATCGGGCCATCGTCCCTGTGGACGCCAATCGACGCGCCGTGTGCGTCGCGGAGACTTTGGCCCAGGAGGTGACGCGGTGAACCGGGGGCCCGCGCCGGGCACCCGGTCAGAGCAGCGTAGCTTTGTCGAGAAGGCCATGTTGGCATGGGGCGAGCCCTGCCCGCCCTGGGTGGTCGCCCTGGCCGAGCTGGCCGATAGCCGGCGGCTGAAGGCTGCCGGCGAAGCCATCGGCTATTCAGGCAGTCTTGTCTCTACCGTGCTGTCCAACGCGTATCAGGGCGACATCGACAAGGTGCGCCAGAAGGTCATGGGGGCGCTGATGGGCGAGACCGTGCAATGCCCTGGCCTTGGTCACACGATGAGCCGCAAGACGTGCCTCGACTGGCAGGACAAGCCTCGGGCGAGCACCAGCTCGCTGCGGTCGAGAATGTACCGGGCCTGCCGGAACAACTGCCCCAACTTCCGCAGGGGAGGCAGCGATGGGCAATAGGTTCAACGCCGACCTGGCCGCGCTGCAGGATCTGCTGCGCGAGGTGATGTCGACCTGGCGCTATCATCGGACCGGCGTCAGGCCGATCCGTGACGCCAAGGCCTTCGAGGACATGCTGGTGTCGGCCAGCTTTGCCCTTGCAGAAGCGCGGCTCAATATCCTGGCCTATCAGCGCGAAACCGACCGCCTGCAGGTCGACGCTCAGCAGCAGCTCGACCACAGTGCGGCGGTGTTGCGCGAGACGGTGAGCCTGTTCGATCGCCTGTTAGGGGCGCCGGCGCCGCCGATCGTCCCCAGCAAGATCCTGGTCTTTACCGGCAGCTATCGGCCGGTCCCCGCCAACGACGTTCCTGCGCCAGGCGGTGCCGCATGACCGGGACCGACCCAATCGACCAGATCGACGCCCTGGTGGTGGCGCGGCGCATCCTGACGCAACCGCGCACCTTCCGGCTGTCCACCCATGAAACGCTTGCCCTGGCCGGCTGCCTGCTTGGGCTCGACCAGATCATCGACGAGCTGGAGACCCGACCCGCTCCGGCAACCAACCCCGCTTCAGTCCAACCGGCAACCAATGCCCGGCTGGCAGCGGCGATCGCCCGTTTCGTCAAACAGCACGAGGCCGCGCTCCGGAAAGGCGCGATCGCCGACAGCAGTATCGAGGCTTTTCACGCCCTTAAAACCGTCTTTGAAGAGGAGTTTCCCCATGCCTGAAACCAATGCACAGGCCTCTCATCCCGCACCAATGCCCAGCGGCATCGAGGAAATTGGCGGACAGCAGTATATGCGCGACGGCCGCGGTGCACTGCTTTCGCTCAAAGTGATCAAACCGGCCGACAGGCTGCAGGACGAAATCGTCCGCAAGATCGTCGGCCATGCCCGTGAGCTGTCGGCCCAGGTCCGACGCTTCAAGGGGCACACATTCGAGGACCTCAGCGCGTTCGACAGCCTGCTGGCCCAGGAATACCAGGTCACGCGCGGCGGCCGGAAAGGCAACCGGACCTATATGAGCTTTGACGGCCTGTTCAAGGTACAGGTCGCCATGGCCGACAAGATCGACTTCGGGCCGGAGTTGCAGCAGGCCAAGCCGCTGATAGATGCATGCCTTACCGAGTGGGTAGCCGAAGGCCGGGACGAAATCCGCGCTCTGGTGACCCGCGCCTTCAATGTCGACCGCGAGGGCCAGATCAACAAGGCCGAGCTGTTCATGCTGCTGCGGCTGGACTTCACCGATGAACGCTGGCTGCGCGCCATGGACGCCATCCGCGCCGCGATCCGCGTTGTCGGGGCCAAGCAGTATTTTCGCTTCTACCAGCGCCCGACCACGGATGACGACTGGACATCCATCACCATCGACCTCGCCAAAGCCTAGGAGGCTGCCATGAACTATGCGTCATCATCTGCGGACCTGCATGAGCGGGCCAAGGAGCCGGTACGGGACCACATCACTATCGCCCGCAATGGCTATGCCGGCGAGCTCGACTGCACCGAGCTGGCGATCAAGATCATCGACCTGCGCATGGAGAATACCGAGCAGGAAATCGCCCGCTTGCGCCGGCTCTATGCCGAGGACCGGCGGGAACTGGAGGGCTTGCTGCTGGTCAAGCGGGCGGCCAAGCGGGCGGTGGCGGAGCTCGATGGGGTGGCGCCGTGAACGGGGCACGCCGACAGTTCAACTGGACCGAGGAGGCCGTCGCCGAACTCAAGCGCCGTGCAGCAGAGGGCCAGTCGGCATCCCAGGCTGCCCGGGCCTTGGGGGTCAGTCGCAACGCGGCGCTGGGCAAGGCGCATCGGCTCGACCCGGTCGTGCATTTCAGCGGCACCGCGCCCATGGCGGGCAACAGCAACCATGGTCGGGAAGGGCGCGCCGCATCGACGCGCCACGTTCGATGCAAGCCACTCTTGCCGCCGAGCAGCGTCCCGTTGAAGCGAACGACGCCGGCTGTGGCAGAGAAAATGGCCGCGGACTATCGCGCCAGTCCACGGCGCCAGACGGCCTTCGATCCGGCTTGTGCGCCGGAAGGCGCGCTGCTGGTCGCGCTGCTCGATCTCAAGCCAGGACAATGCCGGTGGCCGCTCTATGAAGACGGCCCCAAGCTATTCTGCGGCGGCCCGGTGACGACACCGGATCGGCACGGACAACCCGAGACCTATTGCGATCACCATCTGGCGCAGCGGCGACCACAGGTGCCGCTATGACCACGGCGAAAGGCGGCCGGTTCGGCGCTATTCATGCCATGAAGCGGGAGCTGGGCCTGGACGATGGTAGCTATCGCAGCCTGCTGAAACGCGTCACGGGCAAGACATCGCTAAGAGACATGAGCCCGGACGAGCTGGGGCTGGTGGCCGGCACCCTGCGCGACCAGGGCGCCGGCCGTCAGTCCAGGCTTGGTGGACCCTATGGCGCCAAGTTACAGGCGCTGTGGATCTCGGGCTGGCAGCTGGGCGTGGTGCACAATCGAGCCAATGCGGCGTTGCTGGCCTTCATCAAGGCGCAGACCGGCATCGAGCACACACGATTTCTGCGCGACCCCAAGGATGCGCGCAAGGCTGTCGAAGCCCTCAAATCATGGCTCACCCGCGAGGCTGGCGTCGACTGGTCGATATCTCCCGACCCGCAGCACTGCGTGATCGCGGCGCAGCTCAGGCTGCTCGCGATGACGGAAGGCGATATGATTGCCCTTGATGGCGGTGCCGACCTGACGCGGGGCCGCGACCGGCTCGCAGCCATGCAGACGCTTGGCAGCTGCATCCGCGCCAATAGGGGCCGTGCGTAATGGCTGCGTGCCCTGCGGACATAGCAGTGTCAGCGCGGCGATCGCCTGCCGCGAAAGGCGCATCAGCGCCATTGTTCTGCAAGACCGACAATAGCGGGCAGCCCCCGCGGGCATTTGAGGGAGGTACAGGTGGACCAAGATGGGACGATGGAGCAGGCAATCATGCAGCAGGCCGATCGCCAGGCCTGGAGCGAGGCCTATCCGCTGCTTTGTCAGGGCAAGGCACTGGCGCTGTTGGACAGTCTGGACGGCTATGCCGTCGAGCTGGAGCGCGGCATCTTTGGGGCAATGCTGTCGCGCCATTTTGTCGAGGCGCAACTGGCCGGCCTTGTGGTGCCGCTTGGCGACGACCGGCTGGGCTGGCGCGGCTTTTACGGCGACGCTGGCGCGAAGCCATAGCTGACGGCGACCCGACCGATCTGGGTGCAATGGGCCGTCTTGGCGGATGCCGACATGGACTCCTGCTGGTAGCGATGGCCATCGGTCATGGTGGACAGTGTGGAGGGGAACGCCATGTCGTCAGCGGCGACCTTGGCCTCAATGAAGGCAGCGATGGCCGCCTGGTCAAAGTCAAAGCCACAAAAATCCTCCGCTGCCAGAACGGAGCCCAGCTGGCTGGCCAGCATCATGCTGTCAACATCGCTCTGGGCATGGGTCTGGGCGGGCATAGCAAGCAGCAGGGCGGCGAACAGGTATGGGCGCATTGGCTCCTCCGGTCCGCCCACTTTAACGGCAGGTCCGCTTGATGAACAGGCCAGGCCATCATGTCGGGCGCGGATGCCCGTTTGGCGGTCGGCGGGAGCGACGGCATTGACAGCGGCGCTGACAGTGCCGGCGCATGTGCAGCCCTATGTCGAGGTCCTGGGCCTGGAACTGACCGTCGCCCTGCTGCTGGAATGCGGCGGTGCACCGCTCTATCTGCCCGACACAAGGGGGCTGGACGACAGCCGTATCGTACAGGTGCTGGGCAAGGACAGGGCCCTGGCTTTGGGCAGGCATTTCGGGCGGGGCCTGGTCAAGGTGCCGCTGGCCAAGTCCTTTATTGCTGCCTACTATTTGAGTCAGAATGTGCCGGTCGTGGAGATTGCCCGGCTGCTGCATGTCGACCGCAGCACGGTGCAGCGTTGGCTGCCCGACCGTCCGGGCCGGCAGCTGTCCCTCTTCGACTGACGCTGCCGCATAGGCGGCAAGGCTATCCATCCCGAAAATCGGCGACTTTGGAGGCATCCCGTCAGTCGAGGTGCCCGCCATGGTCGCTGCCAATGCCAATACCAGCACCGCCTTCCAGCGGTGCCACCCCAAAACCGCCCAATGGGAGGGCGGCTGGAGCAACCACAAGGACGATCCGGGTGGGCCGACAATGGGCGGCGTCACGCAGCCGGTATTTGACGAATTCAACGACCGGCATGGCAGGCCGCGCCGACCGGTGGCAGCGATCACCCGA
This sequence comes from uncultured Devosia sp., assembly GCA_963975335.1. Lineage (GTDB taxonomy): Bacteria > Pseudomonadota > Alphaproteobacteria > Rhizobiales > Devosiaceae > Devosia. The sequence continues at coordinate 12,226 of CAXBHD010000001.1, forward strand.
TTGGAGGCCGAGCGGCTGTTTTTCGAGCAGTTCTGGCTCAAGGCGGGCTGCGACAGTCTGTTTCCCGGGGTGGACCTGGCGACCTATGATGCCGCGGTCAATTCTGGTGTATCGCGCGGCCGCAAATGGCTGCTGGCCTCGCTGGACCCCGCCAACGACCACGCAAAAACAGTCAAGAACATTTGCAGCAAGCGCCTGGGCTTCGTGCAAACGCTCAAGATCTGGCAGACCTTTGGCAAGGGCTGGAGCAACCGCATTGCCGATATCGAGGCGACCGGCGTGGCCTGGGCGCTGGCGGCGATGAGTGCCAGTGACAAGGCAAGGGTCGTGACTGCGCTGCGCGACGAGCAGGACTCGGCGCGGAAAATAGCTGCCAACCAGACAAAGGGCGCCGCGACCTCGGGTGTGAGCGGCACTGGCGCTGGCGCGGGTCTGACGGTGGACCCGGCCCATATCGACCAAGCGGCCGCCTGGCTGCTGGGCGGCCTGATGGTCGCTGGTCTGCTGCTGGGCGGGTATCTGCTGGTGCGCGTCATCATCAACCGGCAGCGCGCCCATGCCTATGACCGCGCGGCCGAAAGCGCCGTCCTTACCGGAGCGGTCTGATGGATCTGACCAGCCTTCTCATCGGAATGGCGGCAGAGGTCGGCGCGCCGCTCGTCAAAGACATACTCGACAACAAGATCGGTGGCGGCAGCGGCAAGCTGGCCGAGACGGTGATCAAGTCGGTTGCCACCAGTGCCGGCACCACGCCGGCGCAATTGCCCGAACTGGCGGCCGGCAAGCCGGCCGTGGTCAAAGCGGCCATCGAGAAGGCCGAGAGCATAGCGCCCGAACTGATCGCGCTCTACACCGCCGGGCTGGAAGGCCAGTTCAAGTTGCTGCTGGCCGAAAGCGCCGAAGGCCCGCTGCAATCGGGCTGGCGCTGGGGCTGGATGTATCTGCTGGGCCTGTTCTGGGCCTTCTATGTCCTGATCTTCCCCATCGTTAATGCGCTCCTAGAGGCGACGGGCAGCGTCGTCCAGGTCAAAACGCTGGAAGCAGCGATCCTGCTGACGCTCACCTCCTGGTTCATCGCGCTCTATATGGGCGGCCACACGATCAAGGAACTGGGCAAGAGCGCCATTGACGCGGTCCGCAGCTGGAAGGGCGGGCCGGGCTGATGACCTTTCTTGACCTGGTTCCCTGGCTCTCCGGCGCGTCGCTGATCATCGCGCTCGGCACCACGCTCTGGAACATCTTCACCGGCCCGGCGGCCAAGCTGGCCAAGGTCATCGAGAAGGTGGACGAGCGGGTCGATGGGCTGGAACGGGTCCAGCTCGCGCACGCTGCGCAGTTGGAGCAGCTGCCCGACAAGGACAGCCTGCACGAGCTGCAGATCGTGGTGGAGCGGATGAATTCCGATATTCGCGTGATGGGCGAGACACTCAAGGGGGTCAGAGAAATCAGCAACCTGATGCGCGACTGGCTGCTGGAAAAGGGCGTCAAATGAGCGAGGACTTCCGGCTCTATGAAGCCCAGCGCATCCGCTATCTGCTGCTGCTCGAACTCAGCCACCAGCCCAGCGGCAGCTGGACCCTGTCCATGCTGACCAAGGCCATGCGGGCGCGCGGCTATCAGAAACTGCCCGACTTTCTCCTCAACCAGTTGCAATGGCTCGAGAGCGAATGCCTGGCGGTTCGCCTGGTGCCGGCCAATGACGAGACCGTGGTGAAACTGCGCGGCGCCGGGCGCCACCATGTCGACGGGACGCTGCTCCTGCACGGCGTCGATCGACCCGATGACGAGGCCTGACCATGGCAAGCCGCCGCGGCCGGGGTCGCCTCAACGCCTTTGAAGGCCTGCCACCCGAATGCGACCCGTTGATCGCCAGAGCGGCCGAGGCGCTGCGCGATCGCGACCGGACCCAGCTCGACATCTATGACGAGTTCTTTGCCGGCTGCCAGGCGCTGCAGGCTGAGCATCACGGCGAGCTGGAATTTGCCATTCCGTCGAAATCGGCCTTTAACCGCTTTTCAATCCGCTTGGCCACCATGACCCGACGCCTGGAAGAGACCCGGGAAATCGCCGGGGCCATCTCCAGGCGCTTTGACGCCGAGGCCAGCGATGACCTGACCCTGATCGCGGCCGAGGCGATCAAGACACTGGTCTGGGAAGTGCTCACCGCTGCCGGCGAGCATGGCATCGACCCCAAGGGGGCCATGAGTCTGGCCAATGCGCTGCGCTCGGCGGTGCAGGCGCAGGGCATTTCGACACGGCGCCGGCAGCAGGTGGAGAGCGAGTTTGCGGAAAAGGCCAAGCAGGCTGTCGGCGCCGCCGCCAGGGCCAAGGGCCTGACCGAGGCGACGGCGCAACAGATCCTCGGGCAGATCCTGGGCGTCGAGGTCAAGCAGTGACTGGCAGGGTGGAAAGCCGCTGCTGTGTGCCCGGCTGCAGTGCCAAAGTGGAGCTGATGCAGTTGCGCCTGGCTTGCGGGCCGCTCGATGTCACCGAGGGACTGTGCGCCGAGCACCTGGCGCTGGTGGCGCCGGACCGGCTGACACTGTTGCGGGCGGCGCGGCTGGAGCTGGCCTCATCGCCAGGGCTGGCCGAGATCGTGCTGTTTGTTCGGGCTTGGGAGGCCGTCAAGATGAGCGCGGCGGAGCGGGATCTTGGGAGGGCGGCGTGAGGTCCGTATCCCAGCGCAGATCCCGATCAGGTCGTTTGCCCGCTTTCAGTCAGCTCGGTCTCGATCTGGCTCACCACGTCCTCAATTTTCGCGACTGCGTAGCGGGGGGTAAGCGCCTGGCGCACCGATCCTGCAACAGTACCGAATTCCTTCGCATCCAGCTTACCGCCGATGGTTGCGAGCCATTGGGGTATCGTCATGCCATTGCCAATGGTGACGCCCCCGCCACCGGCTTGACGAAGCGCTGCTACTTCTCGCAGGGCGACGTGCACGCCTTCTTCGAAAGCTTGGTCAAGTTCAGCCATAGCGTTTCCTCACAGCTGGCGACAAGCGAGTGTGGCACTTTCATGGTGCGCCGACAATCGCGGGCGCTCGGATGAGCGCGCCCTTCACCAAAGAGCAATGGGCCGAGATCCGGCGCGCTTCGACCGAGGCCGTGCCGGCGATCATTGCCGAGTTGGGTCTGCCCAAGGCGCTGCTAAGCTATCAGGCCGGCGTGGTGCGCGAGCTGGAACAGGTCTCGACCCGCGTCCTGGTCATCGAGAAATCGCGCCGCATCGGGCTGACCTGGGGGCTGGCCTCCTATGCCGTGCTGCGGGCGGCACGGACGAAAGCGGCCGGCGGCATGGACGCGATGTATATTTCCTATTCCCAGGAGATGACGCGCGAATTCATCGACGCCTGCGCCATGTGGGCCCGCGCCTTCAACCATGGGGCACTGGAGGCCGAAGAATTCCTGTTCGACGACAGCGACGAGACCGGCGATAGATCCATCACCGCCTTCCGCATCAGGTTTGCGTCAGGCTTTGAAATCCTGGCGCTGAGTTCGGCGCCGCGCACGCTGCGCGGCAAGCAGGGCCTGGTCATCATCGACGAGGCCGCCTTTGTCGACAGCCTCAAGGAACTGCTCAAGGCGGCTCTGGCCTTCCTGATGTGGGGCGGCCAAGTGGTGGTCTGCTCGACCCATGACGGGGCGGAGAATTATTTCAACGAGCTGGTGCAGGACATATTGGGCGGCCGCAGCAAGTTTGGCCATATCCGCATCGACTTCGACCAGGCGCTGCGCGAAGGCCTTTACCAGCGCATCTGTCTCGTACGCGGGGTGGACTGGACGCCCGAAGGTGAGGCCGACTGGCGGCAGGAGATCATCGACTATTACGGCGATGGCGCCGACGAGGAACTGTTCTGCATTCCCGCCCAGGGCTCGGGCACCTGGCTGCCGGCGCCGCTGATCGAGGCGCGGATGACCAGCACCGCAACATGCCTGCGCCTGGAGCTGCCGGGCAACTACCTGCACCTGCCCGAGCTGACGCGGCAAAGCCTGATGCGGCCTTTTATGGACCAGCTCGAGGCCGAGCTGGACCGGATCGATCTGACCCTGTTCTACGGCTTTGGCTTCGACTTCGGCCGGGTGGCCGACGTCTCCACCGGCTGCCTGCTGGGTCTCGAGGCAATGGTGCGGCGGCGCGAGGCGCTGAGTTTCGAGCTGCGCAATGTGCCGGGCGACGAGCAGAAAATGATTACCCGCACGGTGCTGAACCATGTGCGGGAGCGCCTGCTGGGCGCGGCCTTTGACGCCACCGGCATGGGCTGGACGGTGGCCGAGGATATGGGCCGGCTGTTCGGGCTCTATGACAAGACGCACAACGAGACCGGCCTGGTGCGCGCCATCAAATTCACCGAGGAATGGTACCGACTCGAAATGCCGCCGCTCAAGGTGCATTTCGAGGACGATGCCATCGCCATCGGTCGGGACGCTGAACACCTCAGCGACCTGCGGCTAATCAAGCTGGTGCGCGGTGTGCCGCGCGTGCCCGACCTGCGCCAGGGCAGCGAGGGCAAGAAGCGGCACGGCGACTATGCCATTGCCCTGGCGCTGGCGGACTTTGCCACGCGCCTGGCCTGGCACGAATATGATTATCAGCCGGCGCCCGGCCCGATCGGCCGCAACAGTCCTGGTGCCAGCGCCTTCGACGATCCCGACTTTGTCGAGGTCAATCTTTACCGCTCGCCATTGGGCGCACAGATCCGTGGAGGCATGTGATGCGGTCAGGTTTGTTTAACGCCAGTTTGCCAGCTAGAGCGCGCCAGTCACGACGTTGTCCTATTTCTAAGTGCCTCGCGCAAGTTAGCGAGTGCAGCCTCAATTTCCTCTATTCGCTCGGGCCGAATGTCGTCGATCAACTCAAGCAAACGGCCGTGCTTGGCCGCCGAGAATCGCGCCCGTGCGGCCATGACTGGGAACTTGGGGTTAGCCATGGCTTCGTGGAGACGAGCCTCCATTTCTTCTTGGTTTCGGCGCCCTTTCGACAGCACGGTTTTCAGAAATTCCGGCCGAACATTGGGAGCAGGGCGAAGGACATTTGGACGAGGAGTGTCTCCCGAGTCCTTGCCTGTCTCGGTCAGAAGAGCTGCAAAAAGCTCTGCGGCCTCCTCCAGATCTTCTTTGTTGGTATTTTGGCCCGGCTCAGACGACCAGGCAGATATCAAGGCGTCGCGGGCAACTATGTGCCTCCAGAGATCAGTGAGATCCGTATTTTCTGTTGGGCCACCCGCATCGTCAGCTGGTCGGGCCGTTGGGGAAAAAGCGTCGGCTTCTGCTGTTTCGGCGGAGGGCTCCACCAAAACTGGCCGGCGTCGGAGCATGATCGGGAACACCGCAATAGCCAGAACAACGATGAAGGGCCAGGCAAGAACCGCCAGAAGCTCCATGCTCATTGGTCGATCATCCGCAGCGCAACCTGGTGGATTATGCACGCCAAAAACAGCCAGAATCCCGAGCCAAGTAGCACATTCGTGAGGGAGCTATCAGCGAACTTCAAGTCTTGGAGGGACCATCCAACGAAAGGCGCCACTGCTGACCCAGCGGCAAGTGCGGCAGATATATTGCTGAGCCAAGTCGCTGTCATGCGAGCTCGTCCGTCACCCTTTTCCAAAACTGTCACTCCACAACATCGTTCTTCAAAAACACTAAGGCAATGGGGCTTTTTCAACAAGCTTGCGCTTGTCTAGCAAATCCGTGGGGCATCTATGTCAGAGTATTTCAAAGACCTCGTTGACCACCGCGGCCGGCCTATTAAGCGTCAAGTTCTGCGCGATGAGCTGGGCGGCGCCACGATTGGCGGGGTGCGCCAGCCCGTCACCGGCTATCCCGGCGACGGCCTGACGCCGATCCGCCTGGCCGCGATCCTCAAGGAAGCCGATCGCGGCGACCCCATACGGTTCCTCGAGCTGGCCGAAACCATTGAGGAGCGCGACCCGCACCTGATCGGCGTGCTGGGCACGCGCAAGCGCAGCGTGGCGCAGCTCGAAATCACAGTCGAGGATGGGGGCACCGATAGCGCCAGCCAGAAACACGGCGACATGGTGCGCGACTGGCTCAAGCGGGACGAGTTGACCGACGAGCTGTTTCATATGCTCGACGCCGTGCATAAGGGCTACAGCTTTACCGAGATCATCTGGGCCGAAGGGACCTCCTGGTGGCCGGAGCGGCTGGAACGGCGCGACCCGCGCTGGTTTGACTTTGACCGGCATGATCTCACCAGCCCGCAGCTGATCGACGCGCATGGCCAGCGCCGGCCGCTGCCGGGCGGCAAGTTCATCTATGCGCCCATGCCGGCAAAATCGGGCATACCCAGCCGCGGCGGCCTAGCGCGGGTATTGGCCTGGGCCTGGATGTTCAAGGCCTTCACCAATCGCGACTGGGCCATTTTCACACAGACCTATGGCCAACCGGTGCGCTTGGGCAAATATGGCCAGGGCGCCAGCAAGGAAGACAAGGAAACCCTGTTCCGAGCCGTCGCCAATATTGCTGGCGACTGCGCCGCGATCATCCCGGAATCGATGACCATCGACTTTATCGAGGCCAGCAATATCGGCGCGTCGTCCGGGCTCTACAAGGAACGGGCCGACTTCTTCGACCAGCAGGCCTCCAAGGCCGTGCTCGGCCAGACCGCCACCACCGACGCCATTGCTGGCGGCCATGCCGTGGGCAGGGAGCACCGCCAGGTGCAGGAGGACATCGAGCGGTCGGACGCTAAGCAGTTGGCCAGCGTCATCAACCGCGACCTGATCCGCATCTGGATCGACCTCGAATATGGGCCGCAGCAGGCCTATCCCAAGGTCAGGATCGGCCGGCCGGAGCAGAAGGACGTTGCCGCGATGACCGCGGCCGCCCGAACATTCGGGCTGCGCGTCAAGCAGAGCGAGGCCTATGCCCTGGCCGGCTTTTCCATTCCCGAACCCGGCGATGCGGTGACCTGGGCGCGGCCGGGCAGGATAACAAGGACGGGGCCGCCGGGCAGGACGACGGGCCGGAGGGCGGCCGGCCGCAACTGCATGCGCAGCAGCCTGCCCTGCCGACCCGCGACGAGCTGGAGCAGCTTGGCGCCGCGCTGATGGCTGAATCGCAGGAGGCGCTGTTTGACCAGCTGGGCGGCATCGTGCGGGCGGCGGCCTCGCTCGAGGAGATCCGCGCGGGCCTGGTGACGCTGGCGCCGGGGATCGATCGCACGGCCCTGCGCATGGCCATGCGCCAGGCGCTGGTCATTGCCCGCCTCGTCGGTCGCGTGGATCTGCTCGATGGCCGATGAGGCAGGGGTCAGGGTCGAACCGGCCGCCGCCATCGCCTGGCTGCGCCGCCGGCTGGCACTCAGCGAGGCGGACTGGCAGGCGTTGCTGCGCGGCGTTGACGCGGCGGTCGACGCCGCGATCGACGCACAGTTCGAAGCCGTGCAGCACGACCTGCTGGCGGCGGTGCTGGATGCGGTCGAGGACGGCACCACGGCCGAACAGTTCCGGGACGACTATGAGCGCATCGTCCAGCGCCACGGCTGGAGCTACCACCGCCATGCCGGCTGGCACTCCCAGCTGATTTTTCGCATGCAGACACAGAACGCCTATATGGCCGGACGCTGGGATCAGGTGCAGCGGGTGCTGGCGGCCAATCGTGGGCGGGTGGACTACTTCCTGCGCTATGTGACGGTGGGGGACGAGCGGGTGCGCGACAACCATGCCGCCTGGCATGGGGTGATCCTGCGGGCCGATCACCCGTTCTGGCTGACGCACTGGCCACCCAATGGCTTTAACTGCCGCTGCCCGCCGCCGCAGCTGATTACCCGGCGGGTGATGGAGCGACGGGGCTGGGCGGTGACGGGGGATGATGATCCGCGGCTGGCGGTGATGCCGGACGAGGGGTTTGTAGCGAATGTGGGGATAGCATTGGCGACTGGGGCGGGCGTTACAGGTGGGTGACCGGAAAGGGGTGGGAGGCGGACTGGCAGGTTTCAGGGGCACTCTCGGGGAAAGGAGACGTTGGTAGTCTGGCAAAGCGGAGGCCGTAAGGCGAGGCCCTCAAGACTTCCCGTGGATTGTTGCCGCCTCTTGGGATCGACAGGGCGCGACACGTCCATGATCCTCTGAGATCCGCGCCGTGGTCGGCGGACGATGTGAGGAAGCCGGCGTAGCCTGGAACTTCCAGACGGGGCCACAGTGGGTCATAGAGCGACGGCGTGGCCGCCGAGCCTGTAACATGCTGCTGGCGATTCTTGCAGTCTAGGTCCATCGCTTCTAATAGGCCTAGGAATCCGCCGCATTAGGCCTAAATTAGCTCCAGCCAATGGAGGAGCGTCACATGGGCCTGTCATTCGAGAATTGGCTTACCATCGCCGGAATAGTTGTTGCCGTCATCGGCCTCTTTGTGGTGACACGGGTGTACATCGCCCGGAAGAACCACGTCCAGAAGCAGACCGTCATGGGTAGCGGCAGGGGCATTCAGTCCGGTAGGGATAGTCATGTGGGAAAAGAGTAAGCAGGATCAGAACGTCGGCAACGGCGCGACCGCTGCACAAGCGGGCCGGGACGTCATCATCAACCATGGGATGTCACTGGCGCAGATGGCAGAGGTCATCCGCGAAGTGCGTAACATCACCGACAATTTTACCACCGAGGCCATGGTAAAGGTAGAGGCGCGAGCCTCCGAGTTTGAAGCGTCGGTTCTCAGCAAATTCAAGGACGCGACGAAAACCAACGCCGAGGCGTTTCGGGACCCCGACTTCCAGCTCATGCTCTCGGATGCACAGAAGGCATATGCACGGTCTGGCGACGAGGCAGTAAAGGAGACGTTGGCGGATATTATCGCGCGAAGGTCCTTGGCCGAAAACCAGACCCGCCTAGCCTTGACACTCAATGACGCTGCCGCTCGGGCGCCGAAGCTTACTAAGACCGAATTCTCGATTCTGTCTCTGTGCTATTTGGCCAGATATACCCGTGCCCCAAGCGTAGGCGACCCAAGTATGTTCGCCGCCTATATCAACCAGAATTTTGTCCCTTTTACGGACGAAATTCTGACGGAACTCCCTGCGTATTGGCATATCGAGTCTCAGTCCTGTGGCCGCTTGGCCACTGGACAGATCAATTTGATGGATGTCTGGCGCCCGAATTATGCAGGGGTATTGGGAAAAGGCCTACCTGAGCAGGTCATACTCGACCATACGAGCGAGCCTGCAAAGGGTATGATTTTGGGCACTTGTATGCCGTGTTTCAGAAACGCGACCCAGCTTCAGCCGAAGGCGCTGACGCGGGAGGTGTACCACCAAAAATACGACTCCAGCGGTATCCCTCCTGCTGACCTAGACAACGTGTGGAACGCGTTCGAAGCAAGTGTGCCCGGAGGCGAAGACCTCTACAAGATACTGGAGCCTGAAATACCGGCCATACGAAAGCTCTTCGAGAAGTGGGGGGAGACGCCTATTAAACAGCTCGAACTTAATTCTGTGGGGATTGCGATTGGGCACGCAAATGCTTCGCGGGTTGTGGGGTTTGCAGCGCCGTTAGATATATGGATAAAATAGCACGGGTTCCCTGGCTTTCGAAGCTCAGCAATTGGAGGCAGGCGACCAGGTCGGCGATCTCATCTTCGTCGAGATAGACCCCGGAAATCGGCTCTGAGGCCCACGCCCTGAGCTGGTCATAGAATTGCAGGCGCTGCTCGCCCGTCATTGCTTCGGGCGACAGGCCGGACAACGGGTCGACGTGCAGCCGGATGGCATCCTCGAGACGCTGGACGGATCCCCGCACCGTGCGCACCTATATTCGAAGGGCCGATCGATATAAGGATCATGCTGGAGCGGGCTTTCTGTAGCTGAGGGGCAAGGATGAGCAAATACCACTTGGAGCTGACGCCAGAGGAAAAGGCGCTGGCCGATAAGATAGATTTCCGCGAGGAAATTCCTCACCACGAGGACGGCCACGAAATCTACAAGGCCAACCGCGAGCCCATCATGGCGCTGCTGAAGCTCCTACTGGCGAGAGACGCCATTCCGAAGAACCGGCTCGCGTATTGGACCAGCCCCGAGCTGAAGCCAGGCCGCATGAAAGGCTCCCACAAAGACATCTTCAAGCGCAACGGCTCGGAAGGCGAGGAAGCCTATACTCACCCCCACTTTATCCCGTTCCTTCGATACTTCCTTTACGGCGCAAAGCTGCCGCAACGCGCGATCGATGAGTTCGAGGCTCAGGTCGGGAACCCCGAGTGGTTCAGCGGCTCCGACATCATCACCCTCAGCAAAATAACCAGAGAGCTGGTCCGCAAGTATGGCTTGAGGGGTTATCGGGACAGCGACGAGTTCATGAAGCTCGCTCTCGACCTAGGGCTTGGTGCGTACAACGCGAACAGCGTACGAAGTGCTGCCGTCGACGCGGCGCGTCGTTGACGGCTGACGACCGTCGGACCTGGTCCCAACTCCCTGTGGTTAAGTGCTGTTGTCGAACGGAAACCGACTGCACAGATTGGGCTAGGCCAAGGTTTTGTACTTCAATTTGCGCCGCTGGGTTCGAACTAGGTGCTTCAACGTAAGAGCAGCGCTGTGCACACTTGAAAGACGCGCCGGTTCTGCCTGACGGTCGGGATCGCCAAAATCGCCACTGGCTGATGCATCCGAGAAACGGAAGGCGGCAACGTCGCACTCTCTTTTTGCAGGGCCTGTGAAAAGCCCAGCGATCAAAAGATTGATGTGGTGCAGGCCGCCAACAATCCGACCGTCAAGTATGCTTTCTCGTGCACCGAGCTCAGACGGCGAGGTAGACCAGTATTCGTCTGCCAAAGTCCTAACGGCATCGATGGTCGCGATAATCTCGTCAACGTCGTCGTCTCGAGCTTTTTCGTGCCGTTGATGCCTGCGGACTACGCCTGACACCCACTCGGTGGCAAACAGGCCAAACATGGTACCAACGGCCGCGGAAAGAGCTATCCCAAAATCGAGCCCGAACACGTCAGTGCATCGCCGCTTCGCGGACGTAGGTTTCGGCAGCAATCTTATAGACGCTGAAGCTAGGGCTGGCGTGGAACTCAAAATTTGCCAGAATGTCGTCGGCCTTGTATCCGAGGCGCACCAAGCCGCCGAAAGCCTCTTCCAGAAAAGAGGGCGGATAGCCCGCGGCTCCGTCCAGCTCGATTATGACCCGCTCCTTGGCATCCAAGGCAGGAACAAGAAACTTGTCTCGAAATTCCTGGCCGCTGCCCTTGCCCTTTGCCTTGTAGCGTCCAGCTGGAAACTTCGAAAAGTCACGGGCTACATTAATTGTTCTCATCTTCCGCATCCGCGTCATCTGTTAGAGCATCAGCGGGCAAGCACCACTCGATTAGCGTGCCGCCCAGGCTTTCAGAATGTGTTCGGCTCTCGATCGATCCGTCGCCATGATACACGATTTCACCTCGCCGACTAATAATGCGGAGATAGGCATTGTCTGTGCCCGTTACCACGTCGGTCATACGCCTCATTCCTAAACCGCGGTGACTCTCAAGCGTGCGCGTTCGACCAACTTCTAGGGCGGCCCGCAACATCAAGGTGTCGTTATGAACCACATCCGAGAAATGTGAGGCCAGCCACGCCACAATTCCCTCAAAAACATCGGCGGTCGGAAGCGTGTGCGGTATTCCTGCGCCTTGGTCAAAAACGAAGAACCTCAGGCGCATAGTTGAGACTTCTATGCATCCGGCGCCCCACCATCTGTGGCCGGCAAATGGGTGCGTCGGCGTATAATCATCCGGGTAGGCGTGGGCGATGGCATTTTCGACAGCCTCCGTAAGCCCTTCATACACGGTGGCATTGTTGGTGAAACCCACGATCATGTCGCGAAAGCGAGCCTGTAACCTGTTAAGTTTCGCACCATCGAGCTTGAGCCCAGATTGCAAAGCGGTGAGGGTGAAATTCTCCTGGGCACCCGCGCCGACAGGCGGGGCCTTTGTCTCCAGAAGCTCAAACACACCGAGATCATCGAGTAGGCTGCGAACACCTGGTGACCATTTGGCAGCGTCCCTCGCTCTCAGTTTGAGGTGCTTGAGGAGCTGCCACCGGTGGAATTCCGCAGCCAGGACTATCGCCACTGGCACCGAAATGTATTCCACTACGGTCAGATCGACATAGACGATCAACCGTTGCTTCCCAGGCTGCAGGGTGGCGCTGCGCAGTTCATCTAGGAACTCGATCGTGGCGTCGTAATTCTCCCGGAAAGTAAGGCGCGTAGGTGGCTTTACCACTTTCTCGGGAATGCCATGGGGCTTCCACCGTCTTTTGAGGCGGCGTTCCCACCGTTTGGCGGTAAGGCGGATCAAAGCCCGCTTACGTCGTTCATTAACCTTCTTCATTCAGCGCCCCATGTGCGGCAACAATAAATTGCCACCACGTGGCTATAGGCTAGGTTTTCGCCGGCCCTCGCTCGCTGTATTTCGAGCAGCATTACACTCGGGACCGACGCCAGCCAGCTGCGCGTGCTTCCTCCTCAGAGCAGAACCAGCGCTCGCCATGCGACGCGCTGATCCGGGTCTCGTTGTAGTATTTATCGCCGGGCATATGGTAGATGCGCTCGCCCTGGGTGCTGACGTTGCCCTTGATGTTGCATTCGCCCTGTTGGGCTGACGCCGACGAAACTGACATTGTCAGTATCAACGCGACGGCAAAAATACGGCTGCACTTCATGTTCCCCTCCCTTGTTGAATTCCATGTCGCATGGATTCGCCAAGGGTGTCGAGAAACGCCAGGAAATGCTGGAGTACGCGGATTTGCAATCCGCTGCCTATTGCACAAGAAGTTGTTGACCCTTCGCGTCCGCTATTCGCCTGTTGGCCGCCAAGAGCGAACAGACCGCTTACGGCCCCATTCTTGCCGCCGCCTGGTGATGCTGAATGGCCGAAACCGGGTTGAAAGACGCCAACCCGAATGACCAAAGTCAGCGATTGATGATTTCCATGGCTTCGACGCCTTATGCGACACACCCTTGTTGATCGTGTAATATGTGAACATGTCCCGCCACCGTTTCGGACCCCGACTACCGCGCCTTGTGCCCCGAATTCTGCCGCGCAACCCTTTGCGTAGGCGGCGCGGACGAGGCGGCTTGTCGCCTGGGCTGGGAGTCGCGGCCGTGTTTGCCGTCGGTTTTTTTGCGTTCCTGGCGTCGGACGATACACCCTCGGCGCCTATTACGAGTAGTCCGCGGGCCGCCGCCCAGGCCCATGCCGGAGAGCAACGCGTGCGCTTCAGCATGTGCGGCCGCGACCGGCATACCTGTGTCGTAGACGGCGACACGATCTGGCTCCGGGGCATCAATTTACGGCTCGAAACCTATGACACGCCCGAGCCCTACAATGACATTTGCGGCGGTCAAGCCGAAGTGGCGCTGGCGAAGCTGGCGAGTGCTCGACTGCTTCAGCTGTTGAACGGCAATTCGTTCACCGTGCAGGCTGGCGGCCAGGACAGGTATGGCCGCGTCCTCGCAACGATCCGGATCGGCGGCACCGACGTTGGCGACATCCTCATCGCCGAGGGGTTGGCGCGCCGGTGGCCGAACGGCAATGAATTTTGGTGCTGACAGGCTGGCCATGAGGAAAGTCTGTGAGTGTACCGCCGATGATGACGACGTTTGCAGTCGATACGATCATCGTCGGTATCTGTGTTGACGGCCTCGCGCCGATCGTTGCCGACCTGTCGCTCCGAGAGTTCAGCGCCAGCGCTTACTAGCCTTTTGCGGCAGTACAAGGTTGGAAGCGCTCTTGTGAAGCTTGCGCTAGGCTAGACGCCAGCGCGGTGTGGGTGAGCTTATTTTCAGGGACGCAGCGCCTGGTCTGTCGGGTCTCCTGCTATCCATCGGATCAGGTGCACAACATTGGGCTGCTGAAGTTTCAGCATGGCATGCGCGCGATGCACCTCCGCAGTTCGATCACTGATGCCCAGCCGGCGACCAATCTGTTTGCAGGACTGCCCCTCGTAGACTAGCTGCAACACCTGTTTTTCTCGGAAAGTCAGAACCTGTGCGCTTTCAATGCGGCTGCAGAGTTTTACCTGGACAAACTGGTTTTGTGCCTTCCCCAAAATCAGTGTCTCCCAAGACATTAACCCATGATACCTCAGTGCATTTACGCATGGTATGGGGAATCCACGTAGACGATCGCTGGGACAAGCGACAACCGAGCCGCTCAGATCTGGCCGTCAAGGTGGATGCCAACAGCAAACTAGGGCAGGCGCCGATCCAGGACTGTCGATATGAGTACAAAGCAGAAACATCTCTGTTGACCGGCGGCTGGCTGGCTGTGACAAAATGCGTCATCGACCGTCCGATTCTCGGCTGTCGCTGGAGGTAAATCTCGTGGTGGGCGCAAAACGTGTTTCGCATCCCCAATCGTCTACTCGGGGCCACTGGGCTGATTTAGATAACGAGCAACTCCTCGAGGCCCAGTTCTTCAATGAAAGTCCCGAGCATCTGCCAAGGTTGCTGGAGCGAATGCCTCTAGGCGAGGAGCTACCGCATATCGAGTTTACCTACGACACGCGCGGTGGCGCAATGGTGAGGTGCAGGCACTGCAAACCTAATGCAGCCAACCATCACCGTGGATTTGTTCTTCGATATGAAAACGGTGACAGGGTTCTCGTTGGCAAGGACTGCGGCGCCAAACAGTTCGGAGAAAGCTTCAACATCCGAAAGAACGAGTTTAGCGCGGCATCAAAAAGGGCTGAGCTTCTCAAGAGGCGCGAACATATCATTCGCCACCGGCGCAGAGCATTGCAGATCATAGAGACCATAGAGGGCTACGATGGTTGGGGCGCCTACGCCCGGAGTAAAAAGTCGTTTCGCCACGGTCTTTGGCAAATCGTAGGTGCCCTTCAAGAGGCGGTACAGCGGCGCGACGGGGTGTTGTACATTACTGACCGGGTCCGAGATCTGGCCGCTGAACAAAAACGGACAAGATCCGGGCCCCCAATAATGAAGGAGGTAGAGGTGCCTGTAGGTACGCTCGCCGGGCAAAGCTTTTTCACTTCATCCGGCGAGTTGCCTGATCGACAAGTGACGGCGCTAATGGGACGGTTAAAGTCTGCGATATTTAACTCGATAGGCGAGGCAGACCGAGACCATGACCTTAAGATGTTGTTCAAGGGGATAGACAACCTCATCGACGCTCTAGACCACCAATTGGAACTGGTAATCGATCTCTCGCTGGCCGCAGCCCCCCCTAATCTGCAGCTTCTTTGTAATTGGATGCATGGTCGGGGCATGGGGCACTACCGCGTCCAAGATACTACACTGTATCGTCACGATGCGGCGAACCAGGTTGTGTCGGTCCAGCGGGGCGAAGGTAAATACCCTGTCCGTTTCGAAATTAGTCTACCCGAGTCCGCCCCCCCCAAGAAGGAACTGCACGAGCTTCGATCCTGCCTGAGGCGCTGATGGAAGCGGGCGAGTTAGCGTGTGGCCGCATTTCTACGACGCGGGTCGGCATCTAACTAGTCGACCAGCCCTTCATCGGGTTTCGAAACGCCACTTGGCATCATCACATTGACGTTCGCCTCTTTCGTGCTGCCCGCTCTGCGGCACGTCTCTGCTGACGCGATATTCTGGGTGCCGAGTCAGGGTATTCTTGGACCTGCAGCCGTTGCATGACCAAATCGGAAGTTTTGCGAAGGCCATAAAGGTCGCGCCATTTCCCGAGCGTCTCCATGAGGTCTGGAGTCCACTCTGGGCGTTCGAGTAAGGCTAGATCTTCTGAGCCGCCTTTGCGTCCTGTAATGTTGGGCGACGCATCCACCGCTATGCCGACCACCCTCACAAGTTCGGGCTGTTGTTCAATTAGATCGTAGCAATAGGCTTCAAGCATCGAGGCCCGCGTCTGCCGGTACTGCTCGTATCCTCCTTGCAGATGGAAATCGGGATAGGCCAGGATAAGAAAGATGTACCCTACCTCCTTATTTGCCGAGTCGGGTCCCGGCAGAATTCTGCGAGCGAACTTGGGAGCGCGTACGCTTTCCGCCGTCTTGATCGCATCCAAGACAGTGCTCCCTAACATACGCCTCTGCATGCGGCTTTCCCTGGCCATGACGCGTAAAGCGCGCTCTGACATACTGACACTAAGGGTTTTGCCGTCGGGAGGCACTGAGGTCCCGTCGAGAACGTGACCCACAAACAGTTCAATTAGTCTGTCCCAAAAATATGAAGGCTCATCAGCGACTTTCTTCGACTGGTAGCCAGGGTGGGAATGCAACCAGTTGAACGTGCCATCTTTTACTATGATCTGGTCGTGTGGGCCAAATGGTTTGCCGTTGTCCGCGACGAAGTCGTGATTGCCGTCAGGCCCGATATTTTTGAGAAATAGCGCGAGTAGGTCTTCCTCCCCAGGAGCCCCCACGAAGTTTCCAGATCGCATGAATGCGGCACGTCTCGTCAGGTAAGTGGTGAAATCGACAACTGTGTCCAGTTCAGAAAACACGACGTCGAGTGCCTCTGGGTCGAAGACATGTACGAAAGTGCCATCTGGATTGGCATCACCTACCCGGAATGGTTTTGCGACATGACCGAGGGTGGAGTCGTAGTGCTGGGTGCCTCTGATCGCGGGCTCGATCACCAAAGTCCCAATGCCGCCCTCAAAATGGGCCCGGCACGCCTCGCTCGCACCAACTGCGACGGCAATTAGGTGTATTCGTCTCCGTTCCTTAGGCGGCAAACTAAACGGGAACGGCATGGTACACTCACGGTCGAGATAGAGCCGGTCAGCATGCGTTTCTACCCAACGAGCTGCACCGGCTAGCTGATCTACTGAATGCTCCACTGCACGCCGATACCAGCGTGACCAAGCAAGTGAGAGTTCGGAATTTGGCCAAGCGATGGACTTGTCGCTGAAGATAAGCACATCATCCCCGCACACAATAAGTAGATCGGCCAGCTCCTTACCTTGCCTGTTTTTCTGGTTCTTTCCATCCCGCTTGTCCACGAACACGTTAGGGTAGGACCAGAGGCGCAAAAAGGTCTTCTCGGCCAAAGCGGCCAGGTACCTTTCGCTTTCAGTGACCCCTGCGCCACGAACGACCTGACTCATTTGGCGCTTGGCATAGCGCTGGATTTTTCCAAAGGCATCGATCCTCCTCATTCAACGCGGTTTGCGCTGAAATCATCTGTCAGCCAATAAGCGGTGATCCACTAGACGCCGGCGTGTTCCAGCCATGGCGCGCTAGACGCAGGCCTGGGTGACTTCTTTTCCTTATGAGGTGGGTTCTCAATGGAGCATTCGTCACGACCAAGGAAAGCTGCGAACCAGTAATGCCGTCTGATTGCGCTCTTCACGGCGCTTTGCGGCATATATTTGAACATGCGTGCCTTCTCGAGGTAGCTGGAAAAATTCGCCGACTCCGCTACTAGGCCATTGAGGCTTGCTACACTCAATTCCGCGCTGGTGATCTGACTCCTTACAAGATTTGAGTATGCATGCTTCTTCGGCTTGGACAGCAGGTCGTCTTCGTCAATCCGACGCAGTATGGTGTAGAGAATTCGGAAGTAAGGACTAATTGTAGTCTCACTATGATCATGAACGATTGAACGATACGTAGTGCCAAGTGCCCTTCGGTCTACTTGTGGGTCACCGTGCGCTTTCCAGTCCTTCAAATGCCAAGCCAGTTCCTCATGCATCGCCTGAAATGCCGCAAAGCCCGTTCTTTTGTCATGAGCTGAGGCAGCAGGGTGGGCTTTTTGGAAAGCTCCCCCATGGGTGAATTGCACTTCACTTCTCAGGCTGCGCCCCAGCTCAAGCAACTGGAAAAAACGGGACTCAAACTGTTCCTCGTGCTTCTGCACGTTTTGATCATGAGCGGAAAAAAGCTGCAGCAGAATTGTAACTAGCACGCCTAGAAATGCGAGACCTCCTACCGCGGCGTTAAGCGCTCCATAGCTGTCACCTACCTGGCCGAGTACCGCCAAAGAGGGCTTTAGATCTTTAGCCTGCGCCGATATAGCAGCTAGCTGTCCAGGCCAAGTCTGCCAAAGGCCAAACATCCAAATTACTAGCCAGATCAGGCCAACTGGCACCACGGCAAAAGAAGCCCACGGCAGAAAGCGACGCATGTAATAACTTTCGTGCAATAACAGTCACTCCTCCTACCTTCTGCACCGCAGGAAAAAGGGCAAGGGCGAAAGCAGTATTTGGTGAAGCGGTCGCGGTGTGTCACGGTGACGTTCGGCGGCCTCAAATAATCGCCATCCAGCGCATTTCCTTATGTACGCATCTTTGAATTGGGCGATGGCTGTCTAGCCTCTTCAAAACGGGTTTAAATGGCCGCTAGACAAGACATGTGCCCAATCAGCTAGGCACAGAAAAATGTGGGAGACACTTTGAGCATAACTAACCGTGCTACGCCTTTTCTGAATGCAGATCCTGTGCAGCTGGTGTCCGAGGTGTGGTCGGGCGGCTACGCTGACTGATGTCAAAATAGTCGTCCGTGCGGGAATCAATCAAAACTACGGCTGAGGCCCATCAGGTCTTGCATTCCGCCTAGCACGGTCAATGGCATCCCTAGGCTGTGTGCAATACCGTGCCGTACCCGCGGCAATGCTAACGCTCGTCCCGCCCTGCCACGTTGCCGGTCATGCAAACCGGCGTCAACCACTCTTCCGCACCCCGTCTTTCGCTGCACCATGAGGGCAGCGATAGCCTCCTGCTCTGTGCAGCGCTGGCGCTGCCCGGCGCCGAGAGTGCCGACCAGGTGCCGGACTGGATTCACCTGCTGCCGCGCGGTGAGCTGCGCACCGTCGATGATCGCGGGCCCTTCAAGGTCGAGCCGCCCGACCGGCTGATCCTCAATTCCATGAGTGCGGGCGATCGCCTGCCGATCGACGAGAACCATGCCACCGACCTGGCCGCGCCCAAGGGCCTGCCGGCGCCGGCACGCGGCTGGATTGTCGCGTTGGAAAACCGCGACAGCGGCATCTGGGGACGCGTCGAGTGGACGGAAGAGGGCCGCCAGCTGGTGGCCTCGCGCGCCTATCGCGGCATTTCGCCGGTGCTCGACCATCGCCGCAGCGACAATGTGGTTTTTGCCCTGCGCCGCGCTTCCCTCGTCAACCGCCCCAATCTTCGGGGCCTTGCCACCCTGCACCAGGAGACGTCCGACATGGACCTGTTGACCAGACTGCTTGCCGCCTTGGGCCTGCCCGCCTCCACCAGCGAGGACACGCTTCTGGCGGCCGTTACCACGCTGCATGCCGATCATGCCGCCCAGCTCACCACGCTGCAGGCTGTGGCCAAGGCGGCCGGGCTCGACGAAGGCGCCGACGGGGCCAGACTGACCGAAACGGTGACCATGCTGATGGCGGCGGCCGAGCAGGACAAGGACGCGGTGATCACCACGCTGCAGGCCGAACTGGGCGCCACGACCACAAGGCTCAATACGCTGGAAACCGAAGGCAAGCGCAGCCGCGCCGAGGCCTTTGTCGATGGCGCGATCCTCGCCCGCAAGGTCGGCGTCAAGCCGCTGCGCGACCACTATGTCACCCGCCACATGGCCAATCCCGCCGAGGTGGAAAAGGAACTCAACAGCCTGCCGAGCCTCGACCCCAGCCACACCGCGCTGGTGCCGCCGCGCAGCGCGGACGGCAAGCTGACGCTGCAGGCCGAACAGAAGGCCGTCGCGCAGCTGCTGGGCCTCTCCGAAGCCGACATGCTCAAGACGCTGCAGGCCGAGCAGGCCACCGCCGCCTAATCAACCGGCGCCCCGGCGCCCAACCGCAAAGGAAACCGGACCATGCCCCTCGCCAAAGACCGCAATACCGCCGAAGCCCTGGGCGACGTGTTCGAGTTCGGCCAGGCTGCCGCCACCACGCTCTATGCCGGCGCGCTGGCCATGCTCAATGCGTCTGGCTTCGTCACGCCCGGCGCCGTCGCCACCGGCCAGATCTGTGCCGGCCGCGTCCAGGAGCGCTCGGTCAATGCCGGGGCGGCCGGGGCGGTGCGCGCCAAGGTCAAGCGCGGCAACTTCTGGTGGAAGAATTCGGCCGCTGCCGACCTCATCGCCATCACCGAAATCGGCGACGACTGCTTCATCCTGGATGACGAAACGGTGGCCAAGACCAATGGCAGCAATACCCGTTCGGTCGCCGGCAAGGTGCTGGCGGTGGATGCCAATCTGGGCGTCCTGGTCCGCACCGGGCTGTTCTGACCCCCTCCCGCAACCCCGTTTTCAAGGTCCGTTTCATGCTCGTCAATGCCGCCAATCTCGACAGCCTGCGCGTCGGCTTCAAGACCTCCTTCCAGAATGGCCTGGGCCAGGCCGCGCCGGATTGGGAGCGCATCGCCACCCGCGTCCCCTCGACCCAGAAGGAACAGAAATATGGCTGGCTGGGCAAGATCCCGCGGGTGCGCGAATGGATCGGGCCGCGCGCCGTGCAGAACCTGCAGCAGCACGACTACGCCATCACCGAAAAGCCCTGGGAACTGACCATCGCCGTCGACAAGGACGATATCGAAACCGACAATCTGGGCATGTATGGCCCCATGTTCCAGGAGATGGGCAACCAGACCAGGGCGCTGCCCAGCCAGCTGGTCTATTCCATGCTGATCGGTGGCTTTGCCACCAACTGCTATGATGGGCAGTTCTTTTTCGACACCGATCACCCCGTCCTCGACAAGGCCGGCGCGGTGCAGTCGGTTTCCAATACGGGCGGGGGCTCGGGTACGCCCTGGTTCCTGCTCTGCACCCGCGGCGTGCTCAAGCCCATCATCTATCAGGAGCGCAAAAGCTTCGAATTCGTCGCCAAGGACAAGCTCGACGACGATAATGTCTTCGAGCTCAAGGAATTCCGCTATGGCGCCGATGCGCGCTCCAATGTCGGCTTCGGCTTCTGGCAGATGGCCTATGGCTCCAAACAGACGCTCAACGCGGCCAGCTATGCGGTAGCGCGGGCGGCACTGATGAGCATGACCGGCGACTTCGGCAATCCGCTGGGCCTGATGCCCGACCTGCTGGTCGTGCCGCCCGCGCTGGAAAGCGCAGCCCGCAAGATCCTCAATTCCGAATATGCGGCCGGTGGCGAAACCAACGAATGGAAGGGCACGGCCGAGCTGTTTGCCACGCCCTGGCTGGCCGCCGCCTAGCCCCTGAACCGAAAGGAAAGCCAATGGCCAAGACACCCAGCAAGAGCCGGGCCGCCCAGAGCAAGCCCGCGCAAACGCCGTCGCCGCGGCCTCTTTCCGCGGCAGAGCTGGCCGACCTGGCCGCCGCCTGGGACGCGGCGCGCAGCGAATTGCAGGCGGCCGGTGACGCCGTCGCGGCGATCGAGGCCACACTGCAGGCGCTGGCGCCCGAAGCCGACCGCAGCGAAAGCGAGACCCAGCTCGCCGCGGCGCGCGATCGGGTGATCCAGGCGCAGAATGCCATAGCGGCGCTGACGCCGCTCTCCACCGATGTGAAACTGCCCGATGCCACCCAGCGCCCCACGGCGAGGAAGCCCGCGCCGCGCCCGGCGCAGCCCACGCCATCGGATGATCCGCTCCAGGCCATCACGGTTATCGGCCCGGTAAAGGGCCGCCGCCGCGCCGGCTTCGACTTTGGCGCCGCGCCCCGCACCGTGCTGGTCACCGCCGAGCAGAGGGCCCTGATCGAGGCCGATCTCAGCCTGTCAGTGACCGATGGCGGCGCTGCGCCCGAAGGCGCCGCGCCCCCCAGGCGGCTTGAGGCGGGCGATTTCGACTTTGCCGGCCAGCCCTCGATTCTGGTCAAGGTGCTCGGCCCGGCCAAGGGTCGACGGCGCGCCGGCTTTGAATTTGGCGCCACGGCCAGGACCGTCCCGGTCGACCCCGAACAGTTGCGTTCCATTCTGGCCGACGCCCAGCTGGCGGTGTCACCGGCCTGATTCACCCCTTTGCCGTCGCCGGTCCTCAAGCCAAGGCAGTGCGGCATTACCCCGGCCGGCGGCCGTGACGCAGCCGCCGGCCGGGACCAGACAAGAGTGGAAGTGCCCATGGCCTATTGCACCATCGACCAGCTGACCGAGCGCTATGGCGCGGTGATGCTGACCCAGCTCAGCGATCGGGCCGAATTGGCGCCTGGCGGGCCTTCCATCGACGCCGCCTTGTTCGAGCGCGCCATCGCCGATGCCGATGCGCTGATCGATGGCTATCTGTTCGGCCGCTACCAGCTGCCGCTCGCGCAGGTACCGACCCTTTTGGTCGATCTCAGCCAGCGCGTCGCCATCTATTTCGCCCATGGCCAGGTCGCCAGCGACAAGATCCGCAAGGATTACGAGGACGCGGTCAAGACGCTGGAGCGCATCGCCGCCAACACCATCCGCCTGCAGGTCGACGGCGTCGAGCCAGCCAGCTCCGGCCAGGACGGCGAAGTCCTGCTGACCCAGACCGACCGGCCGATGACCGTGGACAGCATGAAGGGCTATATCTGATGGCCGGCGTGGGTCTTGCCGTCGAGATCAAGGCCGATGCAGCGCTCGCGGCGCTGGGCAAGGCCGAGGCCAAAACCGAGCAGCCGCGCGACCTCTATGATGCCATCGGTTTGGCTCTGCTGGCCTCGACCGATTACCGCTTCGAAACCGAGCAGAGTCCGGACAAGACCCCCTGGCCGAAGTCGATGCGCGTGCTGCTCGAGGGCGGCAAGACCCTGACCGATAGCGGCCACTTCCGCTCCAGCATGGCCCATGAGGCGACCGATACCGGAGTCGCCGTGGGCACCAATGCCATCCAGGGCGCCATCCATCAGTTCGGCGGCGTGATCCGCGCCAAAAACGCCAAGGCCCTGGCTTTCTCGATCGGCGGCGAAAAGGTCTTCGTCCAGTCCGTCACCATGCCGGCGCGGCCCTATCTCGGCCTCTCCGATGACGACGAGGCCGACATCATTGCCCTGGCCGGCGACTGGCTGACCGAACCGCTGGGCAGCAGCACAGAGCAGGTGGGGGTCGATGGCTGACTTTGACACCCTTTCCGCCCTCAAGCCGCTGGTGCAATCGGTGCCCGACCTGGCCGGCGGCAGGACGCTCGAGGCCGCCGACCTGGCCGAACTGATCCGGCAGCAGGCACTGCCCAACAATCCCGCCACCGCCTTTCTGGTGCCGACCGGCTTGCGCCCGCGCGGCGAGGGCGATGCCGGCGCCAGCGCCTTCATCCAGTCGATCGACGAAATGGTCGCCGTGGTGCTGGTCGTGCGCACCGCCGCCGATGTCACCGGCGCCAAGGGACTGCCCAGGGTCAATGCGCTGGTCTGGGCCGTGATCGGGGCCGTGGCCGGCGGCGATGTCGAGGACGCGATCGGCGTGTTCCGCTTTGCCGGTGGCCAGCTCCATTCGGTGACGGCCGGCGCCATTTTCTACCAGGTCAATTTCGCCATCCAGCTGCAGCTGAGGAGCTTTTGATGCGCAACAGGCCCGCCAAGACCACGCCACCGCCGGCACCAGTGCCTGCGCCGCTGCCGGAAAAGGACTGGCCGATGCCCAGCGAAGGCGGCAGCTGGGTCCGCCAGCCTGACGGCTCGCTGCTGCGCGAGGTGGAAACGGAAAGCCCGGTTGAACCGCCGTTAAAGGGTGCCGACAATGCCGATTAAATGGAAGAGCAAGATCCTGCTCGCCAAGGTCGAAACCAGCTATGGCGTCGACCCGGCCCCGACGGGCGCCGCCAATGCGATCCTGGCCACCCAGGTCGTGCTCTCGCCGATGGAAGGCCAGGACGTCTCGCGCGATCTGGAGCTGCCGCATCTGGCGGCGCAGGCGACCATTCCGGCCGGGCTGTTCCAGCGCCTAACCTTCCGGGTCGAGCTCGCCCCCTCGGGCATTGCCGGCACGCCCCCAGCCTGGGGGGTGCTGATGCGGGGTTGCGCGGTCGGGCAGGTCCTCAACCCGGGCACTGTGGTCTACAACCCGATCAGCGACAACCACGAAAGTCTGGCCTTCCACCTCTGGATCGGCGGCACGCGCTATGTGCTGCTGGGCAGCCGCGGCACCGTCGTGCTGCGCGGTCAGGCCCAGGGCATTCCCTATCTCGACTTCAACTTTACCGGCCTGTTCACCGCCGCCGCCGAGCAGGCGCGGCCGGTCCCGACCCTGACCGGATTCCGCGTGCCGCAGATCATGACCAGCGCGCTGACGCCGACTTTCTCGATCGATGGTCAGGCGCGCGTCATGCGCAGCTTTTCGCTCAATCTGGGCAATGACGTGCAGACCCGGTTCCTCGTCGGCTCGGAAAGCGTCCTCGTCGTCGACCGCGCCGAAACCATGGAGAGCCAGGTCGAGGCCGTCGATCTGACCACCTGGAACCCCTTCGCCCGCGCCGCGGCCGGCACCACCATGGCGCTGAACCTGGTGCATGGCACCGGGGCGGGCAAGATCTCGACCCTTGCCATGCCGGCGCTGCAGCTGCAGCGGCCCGGCGGGCTGGCCAACCAGCAGAACGTTCTCGAATGGAACCTGCGCGGCACCCCGCTGCCCGTCAGCGGCAATGACCAATGGACCCTCACCCTCAGCTGAAACACCCCGGAGGAAACAGCGTCATGTTCAATATCGATCTGCAGCCGGTCTTTTCCGTCACCGTCACGGCCAACCCGCCGGGCCCGGCCGAAGCGCAGAGTTTTTTGGCGACGTTCGAGGCCCTCGGCATTGCCGAATTCAGCAGCTTTGACCTCGGCACGCCGGCCGGTGCCAAGGCCTTTCTCGACCGCGCCTGGCTGGCGGTGGATGACGTGGTCAATGATGCCGGCGAGCCCATGCCGGATAGCCCCGCGCTGCGCGCCAGGATGATCGACCTGGCCTGGGTCCGCACGCCCCTGGTCAGCGCCTATCTCAACGGCCTGGCCGAAAGCCAGGCGGGAAACTGATGGCGGCGGCCCGCGCCTGGGCGGCGGGCAGTCTCGACGCCGCCACGCCCCGCAGCTTTGAGGACGACGAGGTCCTCGCCGATGCGCGCCGCTTCGGCGCCAGCGCGGCCGAGCTGGCCGGCTTGCGCCAGATCTTGCTGGCCGGACAGGCGGACGCGCTGTCGGTCTGGGCCGACAATGCCCCGGTCGTGGCCGCCTTTGTGGTGACCGCCACCCAATGGCGCACCGCTCTGGACCTGGTTGACGGTCGCATGCGCCTGGTCTGGATCGGCCTTGATTATGCCGGTGCCAAAGTCTCGATCGAGCAAAGCGGCATGACGATCTCGCCCGCCTTATGGACCGGTCTGCGCATCATGGAAGCGGCAGCGCGCGACGCGCTCAACGGGGACAGGGTGCATTGAGATGAGCCTGCGCGTTGCCCTGGTCATCGATGGCGAACAGGCCGGCGCCAAGCGGGCGCTGGAGGATACTGCCACCGGCATCGGCAAGCTGCAGGAGGCGGCCGGCAAGGCCGCCGATCCGGTCAGGCAGGTCGGCGAGGGGCTCAAGCAGACAGCCACCGAGGCGGACAAGGCCGGCGCCAGGCTGGACGACATGGCCGAAGCGACCAGCCAGTCGAGCGCCCGCTTCGACGATCTGAGGACCCTGGCGCTGGGCGCCATTGGCGGCATTGCCGGCGCCCTGGCGACGGCCGGCCTCGAGGCGCTGATCGGCGGCGTCACCACGGCCGTGGTCGACTTCACCGACAATATCCTCAGCGCGGCGCCGCAGATCCGCGACGCGCTGGTTGAACATGAGACGCTGATCAAGGCCATCAAGGGCGCCTATGCGGAGGCCGATGGCGCCGCCTCGAGCTATGGCAGCAATTCGGTGGCGCTGCTGACCTTCCAGGCGCAGCAGAATATCCAGCGCCTGCGCGGCGGGCTGGCGCGCGGGCAGGAGGAGCTGGCCAGCGGCAGCGTCGCGCAGCAAGGCTTCCTGCTCGGCGCGCCCGGCTTTGCCGCGCTGTTCGGCGATCCGCGCTTTGGCGCCGGTACCAGGGACACCCAGTTCGAGGAACCGGTGCGCCGTTTCCGCGAACAGCTCGCCGCGGGCCGGGCCGATGTCATCGCCTTCCGCGACGAAATCGCCAGCCTCGCCAGCGATCTGCCGATCGAGGATAGCGAAGGGCGCGCTTTGGCGGAGAAGCTGCTGGGCGACACGGCGGCCCTGGCCGAGCTGCAGGCTGAGCTGCAGCGGGCCGGCGACCTCTACCTGGCCTTGGGCGGCAATGCCGAGGCCGCTGCCACCGCCCTGGGCGGTTCGGCCGACAAGTTCACCGCGATCGGCGCCAGCCTGCCGGAGCTCAATGCCGGCCTGGCGGAAACCGACCGGCTGCTGGGCGCGATCGGCGCGCGGTCGGGCGCGGCCAGCGGCGGCATCTCGCCCGTCAATCCCGCCCTCGATCTCGGCTTTGCCACGGGTGGCTGGACCGGCGGGCAACGCCAGCAGGTGCGCGGCGTGGTGCATGGCGAGGAATTTGTGGTGCGCGCCGGCCCGGCTGCGCGCTATTTCGGACTGCTGGAGGCGATCAATGCCGAGGGCAGCGTTCCCGGCTATGCCAGCGGCGGCTATGTCGGTTCCCCTGGCAGTATTGCGCGGTCCGGCGCACAAGGCGGGTTCAGCGTCGTCGATGCGCTGGTCGATGACCTGTCCATGCTGTCGGGCGCGGTCACCCAGCTGGTGCGCGACCTGTGGGACACGCGCGACCCATTGCAGGCGCTCGGCTCGGTCGTGCAGTCGGTCAGCCAGAACTTTCTCAATTCGGCGCTGGGCGCCGTCACCAGCTCGGCCGAAAATGCGCTTAGCGGACTCTTCAGTTCGGCCGCGACCGGGCTGTTTGGCGGCCCGCAGCTGCAGCTCGGCTACCAGGCCGGTGTGGGCCATGCCGGCGCGGTCATCGGCCGATCGGCGCAGACGCGCCTCGTCGATGCGGCCCTCTTTGACAATGCGCCGCGCCATCACGCCGGCGCCGAGCGGCTGGCGCCCGGCGAGGTGCCCTTTATCGGCATGGCAGGCGAGGAGATCGGCTGGCCGGACCAGCTCGCCCGCAAATATGGCGGCGGCACGACCGTCAACTACTGGAATGTCGAGACGCCCAGCCCGCGCGCTTTCCTCGAATCGCGCGCCTCGCTGTCCCGCGCCGCCGGCCAGCTGTCCGGCTCGGCCTGGAGGCACAGCTGATGGCGTTTCTGGAAGACCAGGTCTTTCCCATCCATGTCAGCCAGGGCTCGGTCGGCGGGCCCGACTGGCCGGCTGAGATCGTGACGCTCGCCTCGGGGCGCGAGGAGCGCAATACGGCCTGGTCGGCGCCTTTGCGCAGCTATGATGCCAAGTTCGGCGTGCGCACCCCGGCCGAGCTCTATGCGGTGCTCGAGCTCTACCTGGTGGCGCGCGGCAAGCTGGACGGCTTCCGCTTCCACGACTGGACCGACTACCGCTCCGGCCATCCCAGCCAGGTGCCAGGGCACCTCGACCAGTCGCTGGGCACCGGCAACGGCGTGCAGACGCAGTTCCAGCTCACCAAGCGCTACACGCGCGGCGCCCATCAGTTTTTCCGCGCCATCACCAAGCCTTTCGGCACCCTTTCAGTGGGCGTCAATGGCGTCGCAACGCCGGCGGGCTGGAGCCTCGACACCGCAACCGGCCTCGTCACCTTCGCGGCGCCGCCGGCCAATGGCGCCGTGCTCACCTGGGGCGGGCAGTTTCACGTGCCGGTGCGTTTCGATACGCGCCTCGACATCGTCGCCCGCAGCGCGGCGATCGGCGACATTCCGGCCATCATGCTCAAGGAATTGCGGCTGTGAAAACCATGCCGGCCGGGCTGACGGCATTGCTGGCCACGGGGACCACCACGCTGTGCCGCTGCTGGCGGGTGCAGCGCACCGATGGCGCGGTATTCGGCTTTACCGATCACGACCGGCCGTTGAGTTTTGCCGGCACCGACTACGCGCCCGATAGCGGCTTCACCGCCTCGGCCATCGAGGACAGTCTGGGCCTTGCCGTCGACACGATGGAAGTGGGCGGCGCGCTGTCATCGGGCGTCATCACCGAAGACGATATTGCGCTCGGGCGCTGGGATGCGGCCGAAGTCGAGATCTGGGTCGTGGACTGGAGCAATGTCGCCAATCGCGTCATCCAGCGCCGCGCCTCCTTTGGCGAGATCGTGCGCGGCGACCTCGCCTTCGAGGCCGAGCTGCGCGGCCTGGCCCATCACCTCAACCAGGAGACCGGCCGCACCTATGGCCGCAATTGCGACGCCGTAGTCGGGGATGCCCGCTGCGGCGTGAACCTGGGCCATCCGGCCTTTGCCGGCAGCGGCACGGTCAGCCACGCCGGGGATGACCAGATCATCGGCGTCAGCGGCTTGGCCGGCTTTGCCAGTGGCTGGTTCAGTCAGGGGGTGCTGACATGGACCAGCGGCGGCAATGTCGGCAGCAAAGCCGAACTGCGCAGCCATGCCGGTGCGACGCTGGTGCTGTGGCAGCGGGCAGCTTTGCCCGTCGTGGCGGGGGACAGTTTCACGGTCACCGCCGGCTGCCCCAAGACCTTCGGCGCCTGTCAGGCCAAATTTGCCAATGCCGCCAATTTCCGCGGCTTTCCGCATATTCCGGGCAATGATTTTGCGCTCAGCGTGGTCAAGTCCGACGCGCAGAATGACGGGGGCTCGTTCTTCCGATGATCACGCGCGCTCTGCTCATCGCCGAAGCCCGCAGCTGGATCGGCACGCCCTATCGCCACCAGGCCAGCCGCAAGGGCGTCGCCTGCGATTGCCTGGGCTTGATCCGCGGGCTCTACCGCTTTGCCTATGGCAGCGAGCCCGAGCCCATGCCGCCCTATTCGCCCGACTGGGCCGAGGCGGGTCGTCAGGAGACGCTGCTCAATGCCGCCCGCCGGCACCTGGTCGAATTGCCGATCGCGGCGGCGCGGCCCGCCGATGTGCTGCTGTTCCGCTGGCGGCCCAACCTGCCGGCCAAGCACTGCGCCCTCCTGGTGACGCCGCGCCGGATCGTCCATGCCTATGACGCCGCCGGCAAGGTCGCCGAGGGCAATCTGCAGGCGCAATGGGATCAGCGCATCGTCGCCGTCTTCGCCTTTCCCGGTATCGGGGAGGAAAGCTGATGGCCACGGTTCTGCTGGGCACGGTGGGCGGGGTACTGGGCGGCCTGGTCGGCGGCCCGATCGGTGCCATGGCGGGGCGGGCCCTGGGGGCACTGGCCGGCAGCGCGGTCGACCAGCAGATCGTCAATGCCCTGACGCCGCCGACCCGGCGCGAAGGGCCACGCCTGACCACGTCCGACATGCAGACCTCGACCGAAGGGGGCGTCATCAATCGCTGCTTCGGCCGGGCGCGGCTGGCCGGCCAGGTGATCTGGGCGACGCGGTTCCAGGAAAGTGTCCATACCGAGCAGACCGGCGGCAAGGGTGGCGGCGAGCCCGTCGTCATCACCACGACCTATGCCTATGCCGGCAATTTCGCGGTGGGTCTGTGCGAAGGGCCGGTCGCCGCCTTCGGCCGCATCTGGGCCGATGGCAAGGAGCTCGACCAGACCCTTTACACCATCCGCCGCTATTCCGGCAGCGCGGGACAGCTGGCCGATCCGCTGATCGAGGCCAAGGAAGGCGCGGCGCCTGCTTATCGCGGGCTCGCCTATGTCGTGTTCGAGGGCCTGCCGCTGGAAAAATGGGGCAACCGCCTGCCGCAGATCTCGGTTGAAGTGTTCCGCGCGGTCGGCGCGCTCGAGCCGATGATCCAGGGCGCGTCCATTATCGGCACCAACGAGTTCGGCTCGGACACGACGCTGGTTTCGGTCGTCGATGGCCAGCGCGAAAACCGGCACACCGAGGTGGCCGCCACCGACTGGGCCGCCTCGATCGACCGGCTGCAGGCCCTGGCGCCATCCCTCCGGTCGGTCATGCTGGTCGTGCCCTGGTTCGGCGACGATCTGCGGGCAGCCCACTGCAACATCCAGCCCAAGGTGGACGCCGCCGGCAAGACCACGACGCCGGTCAGCTGGCAGGTGTCCGGGGTGACCCGTTCCGGCGCCGCCGTGGTCAGCATGATCGATGGCAAGCCGGCCTATGGCGGCTCGCCCAATGACGCCTCGACCATCCGCGCCATCCGGGACCTCAATGCCAGGGGTCTTGCCGTCACGCTCTGCCCTTTCGTCATGATGGACGTGGCCGCCGGCAATGCGCTGCCCAATCCCTATTCCGACCATGCCGCCACCTTGGGCCAGCCGCTCTATCCCTGGCGCGGTCGCATTACCGGTTCGCCCGCTGCGGGCTTTGCCGGCACCGTCGACAAGAGTGCCGCGGCGGCCAGCCAGGTCGCGGCCTTCATGGGCTCGGCCGCTGCGGGCGACTTCAGCGCCAGCGGCGAAACCGTCAATTACGCGGGCCCGGCCGAGTGGCGCTATCGGCGCTTCATCCTTCACTGCGCTTACCTGGCCCAACTGGCCGGCGGTGTGGAGGCCTTTCTCATCGGCTCGGAAATGATCGGCCTCAGCCAGTTGCGCGCCTCGGCAACCGACTTCCCCTTTGTCACCGCCCTCAAGACGCTGGCGGGCGATGTGCGCGGAATCCTGGGTGGCGGCACCAGGCTGGGCTATGCGGCGGACTGGTCGGAATATCACTCGCACCGGCCGGGTGATGGCAGCGGCGACGTGCTGTTCAATCTCGATCCGCTGTGGAGCGATCCGCAGATCGACTTCATCGGCATCGACAATTATCTGCCGCTGGCCGATTGGCGCGACGGTGCCGATCACCTCGACTTTGATCCGGCCGGCCCGACGACGACCTATGACCCGGCCTATCTGCGCGGCAATGTCGAGGGCGGGGAATATTACGACTGGTACTATGCCGACCTCGGTGCCCGCCAGGCCCAGGCGCGCACGCCAATCACCGATGGCGCCTATGGCAAGCCCTGGGTCTTTCGCCAGAAGGACATCCGCAACTGGTGGAGCCAGCCGCATCACGATCGTCCCGGCGGCATCGAGAGCGGCGGCGCCACCGGCTTTGTGCCCATGGCCAAGCCGATCCGCTTCACCGAGCTGGGCTGCCCAGCCGTCGACAAGGGCGCCAACCAGCCCAACCTCTTTCCCGACCCGAAAAGCTCGGAAGGCGCCTTCCCCTATTTTTCCAATCGCGGGCGGGATGACATTATCCAGCGCGCCTGGATCGAGGCCATGCTGGGCTATTTTGCCGAGCCGGCACATAACCCTCTCTCGGGCCTCTATGGCGGTCCGATGGTCGATCTCGCCCATTCCAATGTCTGGTGCTGGGACGCGCGGCCCTGGCCGAGCTTTCCGCTCGACACCAGCTGGGGCGATGCCGCCAACTGGCAGACCGGACACTGGCTTTCCGGCCGCCTGGGTGCAGCGCCGGGCAAGGAAACCATCGCCGCCATCCTGGCCGAAACCGGTTTCAGCCAGGCGCTGATCGAGCCAATCCCGGCCGGCGTGGATGGCGTCACCGTGGGCACCTTGGCCAGTGCGCGCGCAACCCTCGACGCGCTGCGGCCGGCATTCCAGTTCGACGCCACCGAAAGCGATGGCCTGATCAAATTCCTCGCGCGCCAGGGCCGGGCGCCGGTGGCGGCGCTGCTGGCTGACCGGCTGGTGGTGCAGACAGCAGGCGAAAGCAGCTGGCGGCAGACCCGCGGCCAGGAGACCGAACTGCCCGACGCCATCAAGCTGCGCTTCGGCGACCCCGCGCGGGACGACCAGACCGCCGGCACCTCGGCGCGGCGCGCCACCGGCCACTCGCGCCGGACGCTGGACCTGAGCCTGCCCGTCATCATGGCGGAGAACCAGGCCACCGCCCTGGCCGAACGCGAGCTGCACTCTGCCTGGCTGGGACGCGACCGCGCCCGCTTCGTGCTGCCGCCCAGCCTCCTGGCCATCGATGCCGGCGATGTCGTCGATTTCGGGCCGACGCGCAGCCTGATGCGCCTGGGCGCGGTGGAAGACGGCCTAGGCCGCGCCGCGGAAGCCTTCGCGGTCGACCCGCAGGCCGGCGCACCGCTCGACCGGCCGGCTTCGGCGGGGCCGGTGGTGACGCCCATCATCTATACCGATGCCCGTATTGCGCTGGTCGATGGTCCGCTGATCAACGATGCCGACATCGACCATGCCGGCTATATTGCCGGCACCATCGCCCCGTTCCGGGCCGGGCTGGGCGCCTGGCGCTCGCCGACCGAGACCGGCTTCCAGCTCGACCAGGTGCTGCCGCTGGCCGCCACGATCGGGGAGACGACCGGCGATCTCTATTCCGGCCCGACCGGGCGCTGGGACCGGGTCACCAGCCTTTACCTGCGCCTCTTGCGCGGCACGCTGCAGTCGGCCGAGCCGCTGCAGGTGCTCAACGGCGCCAATGCCCTCTTGGTGGAAAACCAGGATGGCGAATGGGAGCTGATCCAGTTCGCCACCGCCACCATCAATGGCGAGAACGACTATATCCTGACCGACCTGCTGCGCGGCCAGCGTGGTACCGAACACGCCATGCGCTCGCCGGTGCCGGCCGGCGCCAGGACCGTGCTGGTCAATGCCGCCCTGCGCCAGACGCTATTGCCCGAAGCGCTGGTCGGGGTGGCGCAGAACTGGCGCGTGGGACCGATCGGCGAGGATATCGGTTCGGATCGCGTTGTCGCCTTCACCCGGACCATGACCGGCACGGGGCGGCGGCCCTTGTCGCCCTGCCAGCTCGGCGGCGTGCGTGACCCGGTCTCGGGCGATTGGGCTTTGTCCTGGATACGTCGCACCCGGAGAGGCGGCGACGCCTGGGACCAGGTCGAGGTGCCGCTGGGCGAGACCGCCGAAAGCTACCGCCTCGACATTCTCTCGGGGCCGGGCGGCAGCGTGCTGCGCAGCTTCACTACCTCCGCCCCCAACCAGATCTATGCCGCCGCCCAGCAGAGTGCCGATTTCGGCGGCCCGGCCTGGAGCTTCACCGCCCGCGTCCGGCAGCTCAACGCTGTCTATGGCGATGGCATTGCCACCGAAAACCTCATCTGGATTCGACGCCATGGCTGAAACCACCCGCCTCAAACTACCGCTGCTCGAAGCGGCCCAGGCCCAAAAGCACATCACGCATAATGAAGCCCTCGTCCTGCTCGACCTGTTGGTGGGCGTGATCCCGGTGCTTGATCGCTCGCTGTCGGCGCCGCCCGGGGGCGCCAGCGATGGCGCGGTCTATATTCTGGCCGGGGCCGGATCGGGTGCCTGGACCGGTTTTTCCGCCAATGACCTGGCGCTGATGATCGATGGCGGCTGGCGCCGCGTGCTGCCCTCGCGCGGCATGCTGGCCGCTATCGCCGACGAGAATGCGCTGCTGGTCTGGTTCGACGGTGGCGGCTGGACCGTATCGCTGGCCGGCGCCGGCATGGTCACCGAGACGGCGGCCTTTACCGTGGGCGCCAGCCATTTCGGCGCCACGGTGCGCCTCTCCAGCGCCACTGGCGTCAATGTCACCCTGCCGGCAGATGCGCCCGTGGGCACCGGCTTCACGCTGCTGCAGGTGGGTTTGGGCGAGGCGATCTTCGCGCCCGGTGCCGGTGCCAGCCTGCACCACGATGCCGGCCACACCAGAAGCCTCGGGCACTGGGCGCTGTGCGGCGCGGTGGTCGAGAGCAATGCCGGCTCGGCCGCCAGCTGGGTGCTCTACGGCTCCACGAAATCTTAGCGAAAGGATCTCCAATGCGCAGCTTCACCGCCCAGATGTATAACCGCCGCCAGTTCGCGCCGCCGGCCTCCGACTTCGTCAATGCCCGCCTGCTGGCCGCCGCCGCGCCCGAACTGATCGCGGTGCCGCAAGATGGCCGCTATGTGATCTTTTCCAGTGGTGCTGACTTCTACGCCAGGTTCGGTGCCAGCGATGTGGTGGCCGCCATCCCCAATGCCGACATCACCGATGGCTCTGCCGCCGAGTTCAACCCGGAGGCGCGCGAGATCCCCGATGGCGTCACGCATCTGAGCCTGGTGGCGCCGCAGGCAACCGTGGTCACCATGGCCTGGTACGGGGTCTAGTTCATGGCTGGCTTCACGCAAACCGGCCGGTCCCTGTCGCTGCGCCAGCTCACCGCCCATGCCCGCCGGGGGCCGCCATCCTGGGTGCCGGCCGGCGCGTTCTGGACCCTCAACTTTCAGCTCAACCGTTACTGGATCAAGCCGGGCTTCTATCTCGGCTTTGCGCCAGCCTTCCTCGCATGGGTGGATTCAATGGGACAATATGCCGACTTCAACGCCCTGGTCAGTGCCGGGCATGCCAGCTTTGCCAGGGCCAGCATCGGCCTGGCCCTCAACGCCGCCGGCGCTTACGTCGCCTTTGCCAGCGGGGAGCCCCGCATCACCGACCGAGGCCTGCTGCTTGAGCCGGCGCGCATCAATATCGTCGCCAATAACCGCGACGATGCGCATGCCTCGATCCTGCTGACCGATGTGACCAGGGCCGCCACCGCGCCGGCATACAGCCCCGCAGGCGACGCCTTCGGCAAGGCGATCACCCAGGGCGGCGCTACCAATGCCTCGCATGCCTTTTTCATCACTTCCGGCCCTATTGCCGGGCAGCGGGACGCCATTTCGGTTGCGTTCAAATATACCGCTTCGGCCCGTTATCTGCGGGTATCGATCAGCGACAATGTCTCGAGCGTTCACGCCTGCTGGATCGACCTGCTGACCGGCGCGGTGAGCGACGTGACGGCGGGCGCTGCCGTCAGCGTCACCAATCTGGCCAATGGCTGGATGTTGCTGTCGCTGATCACCGGGCTCTGGCCGGCTACGCAGTCCTCCAACCAGGTATCGATCATCGTCTCCCAGGCCATGGGCTCGACCACCCGCGTCGCCGGCAGCTACCGCATGTGGGCCGGCCAGTATGAGCGGGCGGCGGACTTTTCCACCTCACCCATCATCACGAACGGTCTGCCGGCGGCGCGGGCCGCCGACGCGCTGACCTTCACCGTGCCGCCGCTCACCGGCAATGTCGAGGCCGTCTATGCCGATGACAGCACCGAGGCCTTCTCGCTGCCCGCCGGGCCCTGGGCGATTCCGGCCAGAACCAAGCCCTACAAGTCCATTTCGGGGATGCAGCCATGAAATACCGACTGGCCAAGTTTGACGACGCCGTCGCCGCCCATGTCGCGCTGGGCGGCCTGGTCGACGATCCCAGCCGCGCCTTGCAGGTCACCGCCTTCGCGCAATGCGAGATCCTGGGCCCGCCCGATCCCGAGACCGGCGCGGTGCCGATCCTAGCGCCGGCCGTGCTCACAGACGGATTCTGGGTGCTGTTTGCCGATCCGGATGGCGACGAGACGATTGTTCTGCCGCCCGGCTTGGCAGCGATCGCCCCGCTCTTTGCCGGGATGAACATGCCCGTCGCCACTTAAAGACAGCGGGCCTCTTATAGGCGCGCAATGCAACAAGCGGGTGCTGCTAGGACCCAGAAACATGGAAAGTACGCCTGCCTTTGCAGATCTCGCGCACACTTGGTATCTCTGTCGAGCTTCGTCAGCCTCGCTTGAGATAGGGCATTATCTGGAAAATATCCTCATCGAGTATGACGCCGACAATGCGAGCCTCTTTCGCGTCCATGCTCCGAATAAGCGCTGTGTCGGTCGTTGGCGCAATGGCGTCTTTGACCGCTTGCGTAACGGACCTGATAGCCTCGTCACTTTCAAAGGCGATAAAGGCTGCGGTGCTCTCCCAGTAGCGCGTTGAGATCGCGTGTATCGCATCATAGATGTCGCCCCAGCGGGCGTTATAGTCTCGCCCGCCAACCGTCGTGTCTTCAAGAGTAAACGATACGAAGTAAGTCGACATGCTGCCCTCCCAAGCCTCAAAGCTGGAGCGTAGCCGTGTCCGACCCGCAAGTCATCAACACACTGCGCACATAGTCACCCTGAAGCAGGAGATAGAGGCGACACGTCGCGCTCTGTCCAACGTCAACGCGACCATTGTGCTATTCGAGGCGCCAGACGCCACAAGCGCCCATCCAGTGCTGATGGATGTCAACTGGCTGTCCAAGCGCCGGGAGATTAACTTGCTGTGCGCTGACGCATTGAAGGCGGGGCCGATGGATACCCGCTAGCTGGCGCTCTATGTGACCCGCAAGAAGGGCTTTGGCGAGTCCGAACGGCATTTGAAGAAGGCCGTAGCATATCGGATTGGGCAGGCGTTGCAGCTGCAGGAAAAGCGGCGCGGGCCGATCCAGCGGGCGGAGAAGACGAGCAATGCGGTAGTGTAGCCGCTGGCGCACTTGAAGCTGACGTAATTATGAGCCACATACTCAGCATCAGAACAGGACCGGAACGATTTGCTACAAGTGCCGATTCCTATCGGCGCTTTGGTAGTGTATGATTCCGTAGAGGCATAAGGCTTTCTTTATGCGAGAAAGGACTGACGATGGCTTATTATCCAGCCCCAGCCGTCGCCAACGCTTTCCTAGAGCGTCACGGCGGCATGGGTCGCTTTACGCAAATGCAGTTACAAAAGCTCACCTATTTTGCTCATGGGTGGAATCTGGCTGTAAATGGCGAACCTTTGGTGAATGAAGAATTTCAGGCATGGGACTATGGCCCGGTGGTCCCTGACTTATATGACCATACGCGTTTTTTTGGGCGCGAGCCGATACGGCGACCAATCACTGATAAGGACTCAAACAAGGTTGAGTTCTTTTTGAACCAGGGCCGGTCTGGAACGCCATATCGAGCAAATCTGAGCGCCGCCGAACTAGACGTGTTGAACAGGGTCGTTGCAAGGTACGGGGCCCTTGACGCATTCAAGATGTCTGAACTGACCCATCAGCCGGGAACGCCGTGGCACAGATTTTACGAACGCGGTGCAAATCGTACGATTCCTAATGCGGTGATTGCAGATCACTATCGTGAGTTGGCTCGGATTGGCGGACACTGACAACCAGAACGTCTCTCCAGATGCCATCGGGGCAGCTCCAATCGAGCCGCCCCGAGCGCCCGACTATGATGAAGCAGCAAGTGCCTTCTACTCTCGACTAGTTGCTGATTTGCAGGTCGAAAATGCAGAGTTGCGCACCCAATTAGACCAAACCTCCGGCAAGCTTGATGTTGCTGACGTCAAAGCAAGGATGATGGAGCCTTGGGCAGACAAGGTATTCAACTTCGTCTGCGTCTATTGCGTGGCTCTTGGGGCCCTAGTCGTAATGAGCGGCTTCAAGGTGTGCGGATTCTCGCTTTCTGACACAGTTTTAGCTGTCTTAGCGGGCAGTACGGCTGCTTCTGTGATCGGGCTGATCGGCATTGTAGTGAGCGGTTTGTTCGGCGCAAAGACTGAGGGTTAGCGCTGCCGAACGCTGTCTTGTACTAAACGTCCAGATCCCGGCTGAACTGGAGAGCCGAGAGGCCCTTCACAGCGTTGACGTAAATTCACATCGCTGCCAGCAGGTCCACGAAAGCCATCTTGCGGCTGGCGATGATCGTGCCGCTGGTGACTCCAAACTGGTGACCGCAACCAGCGCACTTGAACTTGCGGCGGGTGATCTTCACCTGACCCAGGTTGATCAAGTCGAGGAGCGCCTCACGTGCTTTGAGCCCCAGCTGCCGCTCAGCCGCACAGCGTGGGTGACTGATCTCGGGCGCATCCATGTTCAGGATGCGAATCTTCTCGCCACCAGACCACAGCGTGTCCCCGTCGACGACGCAATTAACGCGCTTCTGCGGCCGCAGACGTCGGTGACGAGAGATGGCAGCGATAGGGAAATCAACAGGTCGGTGAAGAGGGCGAGTCGGTGCATCTCACAACTATGGCGGCCC
>CAXBHD010000002.1:0-42767 GCA_963975335.1 uncultured Devosia sp.
GCGCTGGGCTATGACACCGCCTTCATTGCCGCCCACCACGTGCTGCGCCTGCTGATGCTGACCCTGGCGATTCCGACCGTGGTCGTGCTGATCCGGCGGCGCGAAGCTGCCACAATCGTGGGCCAACACTAGTCCAAGGAGACTTTCCATGCTGCGCACCAGCCTTGCCGTGCTCGTCCTGAGCCTTATCGCCGCCCTGCCCGTCCAGGCGGCGCTGTGCACCGACGAGACGTCGGGGGTCAGCCTGTCGTTCGAGATCCAGGTGGGCGACTCGCAGGATGAAGAGACCCGCAACCGCCTCGACCTGATGGCGCTGCGGCAGATGGGCGTGGATGCCACGCGGGTGGAGCGCTGGGGCAGCTGTCTGCGCGCCTATGTGCGCAAGCCCGACGGCGGCGAGGAAATGCAGTATTTCAACCCCGGCAGCTATCGGCGCGTCCAGTAGGCCCCACACCCGGCCGGCGCCAGCGGCGCCGAACAGCGGGGCGAGGATGCCGGCGTGAGCCGGGGCGCCTGGTGGCAACTAACCCAGATCGGCAATGGTGGCGGTGCTTGAGACATCGATGGCGATGAAGGCATAGCCATTGGCGCCCAGCTGCATGACACCATCGGACAGGCTGGCGCGTTGGGAAACGGGCTCGAGGCCGGTGCCCTCATGCAGGCCGGTAACGGCAATGGCGTGCTCGTCGGCCGAGAGATTGAACACGGCCAGCATGGCGCCGGTCGCGGTGGCGCGGCGGAAGGCCAGGATGGGCTCGGCGACGTCAAAGAAGGCGATATCGCCCAGCGCCAAAGCCGGGTGGGTTTTGCGCCAGGCCAGGATGGTGCGGTAAAAGGCCAGGGTCGAAGCGGGATCGGCCTGCTGGCCGGCCACGTTGAGGGCCGATTGCGGCGGCTTGACCGGCAGCCAGGGCGTGCCGGTGGTAAAGCCATTGGCCGGGCCGCCCTCGTCCCAGGGCATGGGGGTGCGGCAGCCATCGCGGCCGGGATCCTGCGGCCAGAAGCGGATGCCGCGCGGATCGGTCAATTCCTCGAACAGCAATTCGGTTTCCGGCAGGCCCAGCTCCTCGCCCTGATAGAGGCAGACCGAGCCGCGCAGCGACAGGACGAGGGCGGCGGTCTGGTGCGCGAGGTGACGCGGATCGCGCGAGAATTCGGCCCAGCGGCTGACATGGCGCGGCACGTCGTGATTGGAAAAGCTCCAGCAGGGCCAGCCATCGGGGCCCATGGCAAAGAAGCGCTCGATGCGCGAGCGGAAGTGGTGGGCGGTGAATTCATGGCCGAGGAAATCAAAGCCATAGCACATATGCAGCGTGTCGCCGCCCGACGTATATTGCGCCATCAGCTCGACCGAGCGGTGGCTGTCGCCGACCTCGCCCACCGAACTGGTGCCGGGGAACTGGTCGAGCAAGGCGCGAACGCGGCGCAGGAAATCGAGATTTTCCGGCTGGCTCTTGGAGAATTCGTGCACCTGCATTTCGTAGGGGCTGGTGGCGAGAGGCAGGGTTTCGTCGAGCGGATTGGCCGGATTGGAGCGCAGCTGCTGGTCGTGGAAATAATAGTTGACGGTATCGAGGCGGAAGCCATCGACGCCGCGCTCGAGCCAGAAGCGCATGATATCGAGCACCGCATCCTGCACGGCAGGATTGTGGAAGTTGAGATCGGGCTGGCTGATCAGGAAATTGTGCAGGTAATATTGCCGGCGGGTGCCGTTCCACTCCCAGGCGCTGCCGCCGAACACGGCCGGCCAGTTATTGGGCGGGGCGCCATCGGGCAGCGGATCGGCCCAGACATACCAGTCGGCGCGGGCATTGGTGCGCGAGAGGCGGCTTTCCTTGAACCAGGCATGCTGGTCGGAGGTGTGGCTGACCACCTGATCCATGATGACCTTGAGGCCGCGGGCATGGGCCTGGGCCAGAAGGGTATCGAAATCCTCGAGCGAGCCGAAGAGCGGATCGATCTCGCAATAGTCCGAGACGTCATAGCCCATGTCGTGCTGGGGCGACTTGGTGATCGGGGAGAGCCAGATGCAGTCGACGCCCAGGCTGGCAATGTGATCGAGCCGGGCAATGATGCCGGGCAGATCGCCAATGCCATCGCCATTGCTGTCCTGAAACGAGCGGGGATAGACCTGATAGATCACGCCGCCGCGCCACCATTGAGTCATTGCAGTCTCCATATCATGGGGGTTGGCGAATCGAGGAAGGCTCACCGTTGGCATAGCCTAGCGGGTCCGGCGCGGGGCGAGAATCGGTTTTGGCGCAGGGGTGCCGCCCGGCCGGCACAGGGCCGGTCAGGCGTCCGGACGGGTGCTGGCAAAGGCGGGCATGGCGCGGCTGCGTTCGCTCA
Source organism: uncultured Devosia sp. (assembly GCA_963975335.1). Lineage (GTDB taxonomy): Bacteria > Pseudomonadota > Alphaproteobacteria > Rhizobiales > Devosiaceae > Devosia. The sequence continues at coordinate 2,350 of CAXBHD010000002.1, forward strand.
GGGCGAGCAGGCGTGGCATGGCGGCAGGATCGCAAAGGCCGGCCACGGTGCCCAGGAAATCCACGCTGGCGACGACGGCAGCATCGGCGCCATTGGGTTGGGCGCCACCGAACCAGCCCGATAAGGGCGTCCGGGCCTCGAGCGCGGCAATGCCCTGGGCGAGCTGGTCGCGCAGGCGGGTGACCCAGTCGGACCAGACGAGGTCGACCGGGCGGCGCTCGGTTTCATAGACATAGGCGACGCCTTTTTCGGCCACGGCATGGGCCAAGGCGATGACCTGCTGGCAGGCAATGCGTTCGACACCCGGGGCCGGCAGCAGGCGTCGGGACGGCTCGGCACTGGATTCGAGATAATCGATGATGGCGGCCGTCTCGATCAGGTCGCCAAAGGGGGTGGTGAGCACGGGCACCCGGCTGAGGGGATTATGGGCGCGGAAGCTCTCGAAATCGGCGCCGAACAGGTCGACCGGGCGCCGCTCGAAGGACAGGCCCTGCAGGCCCAGCCAGATGGCGACGCGGCGGACGAAGGGCGAGCGCTTGCCGCCATGGAGGACCAGCATGATCACACCACCGCCGAGATGAGCGGTTCGCCGGCAAAGTGGGCGTCGAGATTGGCCACGACGAGGGCGCCCATGGCATTGCGGGTCTGCACCGTGGCGCTGCCCTGATGGGGCGAGAGCACGACATTGTCGAGGGCAAAGAAGGCCTCGGGCATGGCGGGCTCGTTTTCAAAGACGTCAAGCGCGGCGCCGCCCAGACCACCGGAAGCCAGCAGCTCGAGCATGGCGGGCTCATCGATCAGCGTGCCGCGGGCGACATTGACGAGGTTGCCCTGCGGGCCGAGGGCTTCGAGCACCTCGCGCGAGACAATGCGTTCGGTGCCCTTGCCGCCCGGGGCAATGACCACCAGCCAGTCGCTGTCGCGGGCCATATCGACCAGATTGTCATAGAAGACGTGGGGCTCGCTCTCCTGGCGGTGACGCCCGTAATAGACCACCCGCATTTTCATGGCCTGGGCGCGGCTGGCGATTTCCTTGCCGATGCGACCAAGGCCCAGAATGCCGACGGTCTTGCCGGTGAGTTCGGAGAGCAGGCCCATGCCCCCCTGGGGCCAGCGGCCCTGGCGCACAAACTGGTCGGCCTGGGGAATGCGGCGGGCCAGGGCAATCATGAGGCCGATGGTGAGCTCGGCAACCGCGTCATTGAGCACGCTGGGCGTATTGGTGACGCGCACATTGGCGGCGCGGGCCGCATGGGTGTCGATCGAATCATAGCCGACGCCGAAATTGGCAATGATTTCGAGCGCGGGCAGCTGAGCGATCAGGTCGGCGCTAACGGCGCCGCCGGCGATAGCGCGGATGGAAGGGCCATGCTCGGCGAGGAAGGCGGCCGGATCGGCGGCCTCATGCAGTTTGTGCACGGTGAAGCGCTCGGCCAAAGCGGCCTCGCAACTGTCCAGCAGCGCGTGGGTCTGGAGAAGGTCGATGGCTTGGTGGGTCATGCTGCGGGCTCGCGAGGGTGAGAGTTGACTGGGCGGTACCATACAAGTGACGGATATGGGCGCAAATAGTTCCGCAAAGCGCGTGATCGGCTAGACGAGGCCGCGCAATCGTGTAGCAATGTGAAGGCGATGGGAACAGCCGCATAACCAATCGGAGCACAATGGCCGATCAACCGCCGTTTGACGAAATGTACGAGGCGGACGGTACTGTCCGCGAACCTTATCGGGCGCTGGCCCAATGGCTGGAGGAGCAGCCGGACAAGGCGCTCAACCTGATGCAATCGGATGCGGAAGCGATCTTCCGCAAGCTCGGCATCACCTTCGCGGTCTATGGATCGGCGGAGGGCACTGAAAAGGTCATTCCGTTCGACGTGATCCCGCGCATTATCGCGGCGCAGGAATGGCGCAAGATGTCCAAGGGCATCGAGCAGCGGGTCAAGGCGCTGAACGCTTTCCTCTATGACGTCTACCATCGCCAGGACATCATCAAAGCCGGCCGGGTGCCGGAAAAGCTGATCCTGCAGAACGAGGCCTTCTGCCCCGAAATGATGGGGCTGGAGCCTGCCCGGGGCGTTTATGCCCATATTATCGGCGTCGATATCGTGCGCACCGGGCCGGACGATTTCTTCGTGCTCGAAGACAATCTGCGCACCCCGTCAGGCGTCAGCTATATGCTGGAAGACCGCGAGGCGATGATGATCCTGGCCCCGGACCTGTTTCAGCGCCAGAAGGTCGCGCCGGTGGAGAATTATCCGGAAAACCTGCGCCGGACGCTCGAAAGCGTGGCGCCGGAGAACTCGGGCTCGTCGCCCAATATCGTGGTGCTGACGCCGGGCATCTATAATTCGGCCTATTTCGAGCATTCATTCCTGGCCGACCAGATGGGCGCGACGCTGTGCGAGGGGCCGGACCTGTTTGTCGATGGCGGCAAGGTCTATATGCGGACCACGACAGGCCCGGAACGGGTGCATGTGATCTATCGCCGGATCGACGATGACTATCTCGATCCGCTGACCTTTCTGCCCGGCTCGATGCTGGGCGTACCGGGCCTGTTCGACGCCTATCGCGCCGGCAATGTGACGCTGGTCAATGCGCCGGGCACCGGCATTGCCGATGACAAGGCGGTCTATACCTATGTGCCCGAGATCATCGAATTCTATCTCGGCGAAAAGGCCATTCTGCAGAATGTGCCGACCTATAACTGCACCGATGAGGAGCAGCGCAACTGGGTACTGGCCAATATCGGCGACCTGGTGGTCAAGGAAGTGCATGGTTCGGGCGGCTATGGCATGATGGTGGGACCGACCTCGACCAAGGCCATGCATAATGAATTCCGCAAGAAGATCGAGGCGCGGCCGGACAATTACATCGTGCAGCCGACATTGGCGCTGAGCACCTGCCCCACCTATGTCAAATCGGGCATAGCGCCGCGCCATGTCGACCTGCGGCCCTATGTGCTGGTGGGCGACGAGGTGCGGATCACGCCGGGCGGGCTGACCCGCGTGGCGCTGGAAAAGGGATCGCTGGTGGTCAATTCGAGCCAGGGCGGGGGCACCAAAGACACCTGGGTGCTGGAAGATTGACCATGCTGGGACGGACTGCACAAAACCTGTTCTGGCTGAGCCGCTATGTCGAGCGCGCCGAAAACATGGCGCGCCTGCTCGAGGTGGGCTACCGCATGAGCCTGACGTCGCGCCGTGAAGGCGGGGTGTCGGAACACCTGATCTCAATGATGCAGGCGGCCGAGGTCGACGAGGAGTTCGGCAAGAAGGACCGCGTCGCCGATGTCGATACGGTGGCCCATTTCATGATGTTCGACCGGGACAATCCGAGCTCGGTCTATAATTGCCTGGCCTTTGCCCGCAGCAATGCGCGCTCGGTGCGCACGGCCATCACCACCGATATGTGGGAGGCGATCAACGGGGCCTGGCTCGAATTTTCCCAGATCAAGCCGCGCGACGTGCGCGGGGCCAAGCTGCTGGGCCTGGTGGAATGGGTCAAGGATATCGGCCACCAGTTCCGCGGCGCGCTGCTGGGCACGATCCTGCGCGATGACGGCTTTGCCTTTCTGCAGGCGGGCAATTTCATCGAGCGGGCCGACAATACGGCGCGTATCCTCGACATGAAATATTACGTGCTGCTGCCGCGCGCCAAGATGGTGGGCGGGGATCTCGATATCCAGCAATGGACGCTGATCCTGCGGGCGGCGTCGGCCCATCGCAGCTATCGGCATGTCTATCACGACCGCTACAAGGCGACCAATATTGCCGACTTCCTGATCCTGCGGCCGGAAATGCCGCGCTCGCTGGTGTTCTGCGCGCAATATGTGGAAGACAATGTGGCGACGCTGGCCAAGTTCTACGGGCAGCAGCAAAGCTGCAACGAAGCGGCCAGCCAGCTGCGCGGCATGGTGGAAAACACCAATATGGAAGCCATCTTTGCCTTCGGCCTGCATGAATTCCTGACCGAATTCATGGCGCGGGCGGATCATGTGTCGAACACCCTGTCGGAGAGTTACAACTTCTATTGATGCGTATCACCATAGACCACCAGATGAGCGTTACCCCGCCGCCCGGCACGGCCCATGCCGTGCTGCACCTGCTGCTGACTCCCGCCAGCGGCCCGACGCAGCGCGTTGAGGACTGGAGCGTGGCCATGGCGGGCATCGAGACCGCAGCGGCATTTGCCGATGCCTATGGCAATCGGGTGCATCTGGTGAACCAGGCGCGGCCCGAGGGCACGCTGCTGATCAAAGTCAGCGGCACGGTGGTGACCACGGACAAAGCCGGCGTGCTGGGACGGCCGGGCGGCGAGCCGGTGCCGGCGCTCTACAAGCGCACGACACCGCTGACCAAGGCCTCGGTAACGCTCTATGGCAAATTTCGCGGCAGCAAGGACAGCCGCATCGATGTGCTGCATGCGCTGATGGCGCGGGTGGGCGAGACGCTGGGCGTCGACAGCGAGGCGAGCCAGAGCCAGATGTCGGCCGATGGCGGACAGAGCCAGAGCCAGTCGCAGGGAGCAAGCGCCGAGAGCGCGCCGCCGACGGCCAGTGCGCTGGTGCATATGTTTATCGGCGGGGCGCGGGCGCTCGACATTCCGGCACGCTATGTGACGGGCTATGTGGCGGCCGAGCCGGACGGCGACGACGACCTGGTGGGATTGCATGCCTGGGCCGAGGCCTATGACGAGGCGCTGGGCTGGATCGGCTTTGATCCGCTGCTGCAGATCTGCCCGAGCGACCGGCATGTGCGGCTGTCTGTGGGACTCGATGCCGTGTCGACCAGCCCGATCCGGGTAGTGCCGGCCGGCGATGGCGTCACGACGATCGATGTATCGGTGACGAGCGCCGCCTAGCAGACCGGGGAGACCTGACGCCCTGTGCTCCGGCAAACGCCCCCGGCCTCGAACCCTGCCCACAAGGGGGAGGCAGGCGCAGGGGCCTCGCGTCAGGCAGGTGTGAAACGTGTCAGAAGCGGTGGCGGAGGCCGATGACCTGGGCATTGGCGCCATCGGCCATGCCGCCCAGCGTGCCCCAGGCGCCGGAGCGGTGCTGCAGGCGATAGAATAATTCGGTATCGGGATTGTCGAGCGTCGAGACGCTGATCTCGGGCGCCATGAAGAACAGCAGGGTGGGATCGCCATTGCGGCGCTGCGCGCGCTCGGCCTCCACGCCAATGGGACTGGTGACCGCGCTCAGGCCGACGGTGAGCGAGGGGGAGACGCGTAGATTTTCCCCAAGGCGAAAACCGTCATAGCGCAGGACGGGGCCTGCCCACACTTCGCCGCTGATGGATGTTCCGCCGCGCAGGGCCATGCCGATTTCCGCGCCCAGGCGCAGCGCGGGCAATGGCTCGAGAACAAATTGCTGATAGCCGCCGCCGAGCACGAAATTGTCTTCGTAATTGGCACTAAAGGGCGTCAAGGACTGCTCGATATAGGCATCCACATAGCGGCCGGCAAAGACAAAAACCGCCTGATCCGGCGCCGGTTCCTGAGCAATCGCAGTGCTGCTGAAACCAAGCATGGCGCCAAACAGAGACAAGACCAGCGCCGACAAAATTCGCACTAACAACCCACCAGGCAAGCATAAAGTCGCCTGTCAATGCTGCAGAGTCGCTGAAGTTCCGCAAAAAGGCGGCCCTCCCCCGAAACGTGATCGGGCCGCGGTCAGAGCGTGAGGATATAGAGCCAGGCGGAAATGGTCAGGGCCGAGGCTATGGTGGAGATCAGGATGGTATTGGCGGCGACGCTGACGCCGCGATTATAGTAGGTGGCAAAGACATAGACATTGACGCCGGCGGGCATGGCGGCCAGCAGAATGCCATAGCGCGCGGTTTCCATGGGGACGTGCAGCACCCAGATCATCAGGGCATAGGCAATGGCAGGGTGGACGATGAGCTTGATCAGCGAGGCGACCAAAGCCTGCTGCCAGTTGTCGGCAAGCTTGAACTCGTTGAGGGCGCCGCCAATGCCGAACAGGGCGGCGGGCACCACGGCCTGGCTCATCATGCGGAAGAAGGCATCGGCCGGCTCGACCAGCTGTAGGCCGGAAAAATAGCCCAGCATGCCGGCGGCAATGCCCCAGATCAGCGGATTGGAGGCGACCCGCCGGCCGGCGGTGAGCAGGGTGCGGCCCAGGGAGGCGCCATCGCGGCGCATCAGCTCGATGGTGACCATGCCGGTGGTCAGCAGAATGGCGCCATGCAGGCCGATGATGGAGAGCACTACCGGGAGGGCATCGATGCCATAGGCGCGCTGCATGATGGGCAGGCCGACCAGGACGGTATTGGTAAAGGTGCCGGAAAAGCCGACCGAGACGGCGATACCGGGCGTATTGGCGAAGCCGCGCAGGGCGATGACGATGCCCAGCACGAAGCAGGCCAGCGCACCGACATAATAGGGCCCGATAATGGCGGGGTTGAAAGCAGACGCGAAGTCGCTGGTGACGAGGGAGTGGAACAGCAGGCAGGGTGTCGCGAAATTGTTCACGAAGGCGATCAGGCTCTTAATGCCCTCGGCGGGAAAGAGCTTGAGACGGACGGCGCCAAAGCCAAAAGCCATCAGCGCGAAAATCGGCAGAATGACACTGATGATGGAGAGCATGGCCGAAGGGTTCCGGGGCCGGAGATACCCTGCCCTACGCCGCCCCTGCAGCGGGGTCAATGATGATCTGGTATGGTAGATTGATGCATTGGCCAGCGGCGAAAATCGAAAGGTAATGCTTTCCATCCGAAATCAAATTGCGTAGAAACGAAAGCAACAAAAGGGTGAGATCCATGAGCGTGAGCGACAGCGTCGACATTTTCGTCATCGGTGGCGGCATCAATGGTGCCAGTGTGGCGCGCGACGCGGTGGGCCGCGGCTATTCGGTGGCGCTGGCGGAAATGAACGACCTGGCCTCCGGCACGTCCTCGGCCGCCACCAAGCTGGTGCATGGCGGGCTGCGCTATCTCGAATATTACGAGTTCCGCCTGGTGCAGGAGGCGCTGTCGGAGCGCGAAGTGCTGTGGGCGGCGGCCCCGCATATCATCTGGCCGCTGCGCTTCGTGCTGCCGCATCACAAGGGGCTGCGCCCGGCGCTGATCCTGCGGGCCGGGCTGGCCATGTATGACTATATGGGCGGACGGCGCCTGCTGCCGCCGACCAAGACGCTGGACCTGCGCAAGGACGTGACCGGCAAGCCGCTCAAGCCCGGCTACAGGCTGGGCTTTGAATATTCCGACTGCTGGGTGGATGATGCGCGCTTTGTGGTGCTCAATGCCCGCGACGCCGCCGACAAGGGCGCGGCGGTGCATGTGCGCACTAAGGTGACAAGCCTGCGCCGCGATGCGGGCGAATGGATCGTCGAGCTCGATGGCGAGGCCGGGCGGCAGACGGTACGAGCAAAGCTCGTGGTCAATGCGGCGGGCCCCTGGGTGGACCAGGTGATCACCGGGGCCATGGGCAAGAATGGCGCGCATAATGTGCGGCTGGTCAAGGGCAGTCACCTGGTGGTGCACAAGCTCTATGAGCATGACCGCTGCTACATCTTCCAGAATGCCGATGGCCGCATCATCTTCGCCATTCCCTATGAGAATGACTATACGCTGATCGGCACCACGGACGAGGATTATGAGGGCGACCCCAAGGACGTCAAAATCTCCGATGCCGAGACCGACTATCTGCTGAGCGCGGCCAGCGAATATTTCGCCAAGCCGCTGGCGCGGAGCGATGTGCACTGGAGCTATTCCGGCGTGCGGCCGCTATTTGACGATGGCGCCAGCGCCGCCCAGGAAGCCACGCGCGACTATGTGCTCAAGGTGGATGGCGACGCGGCCACGGGGGCGGCGATCAATGTGTTCGGCGGCAAGCTGACCACGTCGCGCCGACTGGCCGAGTCCGTGCTGGAAAAGATCGAAAGCGTGCTGGGCGCCAAGGGCAAGCCCTGGACCAAGAAGAGCACCCTGCCCGGCGGCGATTTCGAGCCGCTGGCCTTCGATGCCGAAGTGCGGCGGCTGGGCAAGGACTATCCCGGCCTGCCCAAGAGCATGACGCATCGGCTGACCCGGCTCTATGGCACCAGAGCGCGGGTGCTGCTGGGCGAGCGGCAGACGATCGAGAGCCTGGGCACGCCTTTCGGGGCCGATCTCTACGCCGCCGAGGTGGACTATCTGGTGGAGCATGAATGGGCGCGCACGGCCGAGGACGTGCTGTGGCGGCGCACCAAGCTGGGGCTCAAGGTCAGCGCCGAGCAACAGGCGCGGCTGGAAGACTATCTGGCAAGCAAGGCGCTGTAGCCACAGGCGCCACTATTTCCTAACCTTGATGGAGCGGGTGGGGTGGCCCGATCCGGCACAGCCGGTACGGCCTGCCCCGACCCTGATCCCTCCTTGCGGGAGGGCGGCGGCAGAACCGGGAATTCGGCACGTGAGGAGACGTCTATGAGCGGTTATATTCTGGCAATCGACCAGGGCACGACATCGAGCCGGGCAATCGTGTTTGCCAGGGACCGCAGCATTGCCGGGGTGGGGCAGAAGGAATTCACCCAGATCTTTCCCCAGGATGGCTGGGTAGAGCATGACCCCGAGGAGATCTGGGACAGCGTATGCTGGGCGATCAAGACGGCCCTGGCCGATGCCGGGATCACCGCCGAGGCGGTGGCGGCGATCGGCATTACCAACCAGCGCGAAACCACGCTGATCTGGGACCGCCAGAGCGGCAAGCCGATCCACAATGCCATTGTGTGGCAGGACCGGCGCACGGCGGCGCATTGCGCCTGGCTCAAGAGCGAGGGGCACGAGGCCCTGGTCAGCGAAAAGACCGGATTGCTGCTCGACCCCTATTTTTCGGGCAGCAAGATCGAATGGCTGCTCAAGAATGTCGCGGGGGCGCGGGAGCGGGCCGAGGCGGGCGAGCTGGCCTTTGGCACGGTGGACAGCTTTCTCATCTGGCGGCTGACCGGGGGCAAGCGGCATGTGACGGACGCCACCAATGCCGGGCGGACGCTGCTCTTCGATATTGCCGCCAATCAATGGAACGAGGAGCTGCTGGCGCTGTTCACCGTGCCAAGGGCGCTGCTGCCCGAAGTGCTCGACTGCGCCGATGATTTCGGGGTCACCGATGCCAGCCTGTTCGGGGCCGCCATCCCCATTCTGGGCGTGGCCGGGGACCAGCATGCGGCCACGATCGGGCAGGCCTGCTTTACCCCCGGCATGCTGAAATCGACCTATGGCACGGGCTGCTTTGCCCTGCTCAATACAGGCACCGATATCGTGCGCAGTCAGAACCGGCTGCTGACCACCATTGCCTATCGGCTGGACGGGCAGACCACCTATGCGCTGGAAGGCTCGATCTTCATCGCCGGGGCGGCGGTGCAGTGGATCCGCGACGGGCTCAAGCTGGTCAAGCATGTCTATATGGTGCCCGCCTTTGTGGGGCTGGGCGCGCCCTGGTGGGATGCCGAGGCGCGCGGGGCCATCTATGGGCTGACGCGCAATTCGGGCCCGGCGGAAATCGCCAAGGCGGCGCTGGAGGCGGTGTGCTACCAGACGCGCGACCTGCTCGAGGCCATGCGCAAGGACTGGGGCGAGAGCGGGGAGACGGTGCTGCGGGTGGATGGCGGCATGGTCGCCTCGGACTGGACCATGCAGTTTCTGGCCGATGTGCTCGACGCGCCGGTCGACCGGCCCAAGACGCTCGAGACCACGGCACTTGGCGCCGCCTGGCTGGCCGGATCGCGGGCCGGCGTCTGGCCTGATATGGCCGAATTTGCCGCGAGCTGGGCGCTGGACAAGCAGTTCACCCCGAGCATGGACCCGGCGACGCGCGACGCCAAGATCGCCGGCTGGAACGACGCGGTGCGGCGGACACTGACCACGGGTTAGACCGGCGCGGCACCCTTCGGCGCGCGGCGCAAAAAGGCGGCCGCATGCGGTGACCAATGCCGGTGCCAAACGTTGCTGAAGGGAAACCGGAAGAACCCGCCCATGTCCACGCCCAAGCACGACGCCGCCGACCTGCAGACGATGCTGGATGATATTGTGGCCGAGGTCAAAGAGCGCGCGCCAAAAATCCACGAGGAGGCCTGCACGGCGGCGGAAGAACGCGACATGCCGGCGCCGCGCAAGGCCGACTTTGCCAAGTTCGGCATGGCGATCTTCACCCGCGATGGGGAAACGATCAAGGCGGGCAATGCCGGCGTCGGCTTTCCCATTCAATCGATCTCCAAGGTCTTTGCGCTGGAAGTGGCGCTTGAGGCGCTGGGCGAGAAGCTGTGGCAACGCGTGGGCCGCGAGCCATCCGGGGATGCGTTCAACTCGATCATCGATCTCGAGCGCAATGACGGCATTCCGCGCAATCCCTTCGTCAATGCGGGGGCGCTGGTGGTGGTCGATACCCTGCTCGACCTTGAAGGGGACCCGAACGATCAGGTCATGGCCTTCGTCAAACACCATCTCGATGGCGAGGCGGTGTCGTTTGACCCGCAGGTCATGGCGAGCGATCGCTCAGGCGGCGATCTCAACCGGTCCTTGATGTTCATGGCCAAGCATCATGACAACCTGCGGCACGATGTGTCCGAGGTCATGGAGGCCTATGTGCATCAATGCGCCATCACGCTGGACTGCGCAGGCCTGGCAAAGGTCGGACGCTTCCTGATGCATGACGGCCCGGACGCGCGGACCGAGCGCGGCTATGGCGCGGCACGGCGGGCGCGACGCGTGCTGTCGATCATGATGCTGTGTGGGCTTTATGATGGCTCGGGCGATTTTTCCTATCGCGTCGGCCTGCCGGCCAAATCGGGCGTGGGCGGCGGCATTCTGGCCGTCGCGCCGCATACCGCCTCGATCGCGGCCTGGTCCCCGGCGCTCGACCCCATGGGCAATAGCTGGCTGGGCGTGCTGGGGCTGGAACTGCTGGCGCGGCGCACCGACTGGTCGGTGTTCGGGGCGACGCGGGATTAGCTGGCGGCGCCAGCCTTCATCCACTTCTCACCGCGGCCCAGCATGGCCTGTTACGTGGCGCGCACCTGGCCGGAGGTCTGCGGACAGGTTGCTGCACCACACCTGGCACCATGCGGGCATTCCCGGCGTCTTGCCCGCCCAGAACCAGACTGCCTGGATGTAGCGGGCCGCTAGTTCACCGCCCATGTGGCAATGGGCGGGAAGAACAGGATGATGGCCAGGACCACCAGTTGCAGCGCGATGAAGGGCAAGAGCGCGGTATAAATGTGCTGCAGGGTGATCTCCCGCGGCGCCACGCTCTTGAGATAGAAGGCCGCCGGGCCGAAGGGCGGCGTCAGGTAGGAGACCTGCATGTTGACGGCAAACAGGATGCCGAACCAGATGGGGTCGTAGCCGAGCTGGATGACGATGGGCACGAAGATGGGCAAGGTCAGCAGGGCAATGCCGATCCAATCGAGGAACATGCCGAGCACCAGCAGGATGAGCATCATCACCATGATGATGACCACGGGGGGCGCATCAATGCTGAGGATGGCGCTCGAGACAAAACGATTGCCACCCATGAGGTTATAGACGCCGACCAGCACGGCCGCCGCGATGCCGATCCAGATGATCATGCCGCAGGTTTCGAGCGTGTGGACCAGGCTGGCTTGCAGCATCTTGAGGTTGAGCTCGCGTCGCAGCAGCGAGATCAGCAAGACCGCCGAAACGCCCAAAGCCGCGGCCTCGGTGATCGAGGCAATGCCGCCATAGATCGAGCCGAGCACCACGACGACGATGAAGAGCGGCGCCGCGACCGAGCGCAGGGCGCTGCCAAACGATTCCTGGGACAGTTCCTCGCGCGACATGGGTGGCCCCATGGACGGATTGCGCAGGCAGATGAAGAGCACATAGGCCACGTAAAAGGCCAAAAGCAGCAGAGCCGGGGTGATGGCGGCCACGAAAAGATCGGCGATCGAGACGCTGGCGACCAGGCCATAGATGATGAGCACGATGGAGGGCGGCATCATAGTGCCCAGCGAGCCCCCGGCGACGACGACGCCGATGGACAGGTTGCGATCATAGCCCAGGCGCAGCATCTGCGGCAGCGCCAGAATGCCCAGCAGGACGATCTCGCCGCCAATGACACCGGACATAGCGGCCATCAGGATGGCCACGATCAGCGTCTGCACCGCGACGCCGCCAGGCAGGCGCCCGGCCAGAATCCGCATGCCGCGGAACAGATCGCGGGCAATGCCGGAGCGATCCAGCAAAGCCGCCATGAGGATGAACATGGGGATGGCGACCAGCGAATATTCGGTGATGAAGCCGAAAATGCGCGACGTCACCAATGGCAGGGCGGCGCCGCCAAACCAGCCGAAGGTGAAGATCAGGGCGACCAGGCCGGTGACCCAGGCCAGCGGCAGGCCGGTGAGCAGCAGCAGGAAGATGCTGCCGACCAGGACATAGGAGCCGAGTTCGATGCCCAGAGTGTTCAGGCCCATATCAATGCTCTCCCGTCGCGTCGAGGTTGGTAGCCGGCTTGCGCCGGATGGCGGCGATAAGATGGAGCAGGGTCTGGACGAACATGATGCCGACGCAGAGCAGGACAAGCACCTTCAGCATAGCCGGGGTCGGCGGGTTCCAGGCGGTGCCGGTGCCCTCGAGGCGGAATTCGCCGGCCGGCGTGAAGGTCGCCTTGGAGGACATGATCCAGGCGGCATAGGACAGGCCTGCGAAAAAAATCAGAGCGAGGATGGAATTGACGATATCGAGCCAGCGCCGCCCTTGAGGCGATACGCTGTCGTAGAACATGCGCACGCGGATATGCTTGTCGCGCGCCAGGGCGATGGGGCCGCCGACAAGGAAAATGGCGGCGATGAGAAAGGTGGTGGTCTCATGCGCCCAAAATGTGGGGCTGTTGAAGACATAGCGGGCGATGACCTCGAAGACGGTGACCGCAAAGGCCAGGAAAATGGCCCAGGCCAGAATCCTGGTTGACCCGGCGACCACCTTGTCGAGGCCGGAGCGGATTTCGTCGTCGTCATTGTGCTCGACAACTATTTCGGGATCTTCGGCCATCCGGGCATCTCCTGGTGCGCGATGAGGCGCCCGGCACTGAGTGCCGGACGCGAGTCACATTCGAGCGGGGCTTGCGACCGCCCTAGAGCAGGTTGCGCCCTTCGAGATAGGCGGTGACGGCATCGTAATAGCGCTGAGTCATGGCACTGCGGCCGGCCCAGTTCAGCCATTCTTCCTGCGCGATGCGACGGAACTTGGCGCGTTCGTCGCCCGACCAGTTGATGATCTCGATTTCCGGATTGGCACGGGCTTCGGCCACGGCGGCGGCGTCGAGCATGCGCACCGAATAGACGTGATCGAAGATGAACTGATCGACCGAGGCGGTCAGGATGGCCTGGAGATCGGCCGGCAGACCGTCCCAGATTTCCTTATTCATGGAAATGTCGATCAGAGGTAGCGAGTGGAAGCCGGGATAGAGCGGATAGGGCGCGACATCATTCATGCCCAGCGCCTGATTGGTGGCAAAGACGGTGTTGTCGGCAGCATCGACGACGCCCTTGTCGAGGGCGGAGAAGATTTCCGAGCCCGGCAGCGCGACCGGAGCGGCACCTGCCTTGGAGAAGATCTCGAAGACCATGCCTTCAGGGGCACGCAGCTTGACGCCCTTGAGATCCTCCACGGTGCGGATCGGCACGCCGGCCACAAAAGCTTCAGGCTCGGTTGCTGCGGCGCCGATGAAGTGCACGCCATAGGGCTCGACCAGTTCGGCATAGAGCTCGTGGCCGCCACCGGACTGCATGAAGCCGAGCAGCTCGAACGGATCGCTCCAGGCACCCACCAGATTGCCCATCATGGCAAAGGCGGGATCGCGGCCGGAAAAATAGCTCGGATCGGTCAGATGGCCCTGCAGAATGCCGCTGCCGACCGCTTCGAGTGTATCGGTATGGGGCACAACCGAGCCGATGGGCAGAATCTCGATTTCAATGCGGCCACCGGACAGCACGCCGACATTCTCGGCCCATTTGGTCTTGTTGACGAAGCCGGGTTCGCCGGCTGTCTCGGAGGTCTGGAAAGTCCAGTTGTAATCGGCGGCCTGCGCGGCGCTGGACAGGGCCAGGACGGACGCTGTCAGCAGCACAAGTCTGGAAAATGCCTTCGGAAAAGTCATGGTCTCACTCCCAAGTTTGATGCATCAGCTGTTTTTTATGCGCTCGGGAGGCATCAATCTCCCCGCGCTTGGCGGAAGTAGCGCATGATTTGCCACCACAGGCAATGTTTGGTGCGGTAGTTTTTGGGAATGGGAATGCTCTTGCCAAGGGTGATCGCCTGGCAGCAGGCGCTGTCGGGCACCCCCAGCGGAGCAAGAGGCGGCGGCGCCATCAAGGCCCGTTGTGCCGCCCGGCGCTGCACAACCGGGCGGGGAGGCCGCACGGGTGCGGGATGTCGGCTTGGGCACGCCATATACGTCTGGGGGCATCGACCGGCGCCGCCTTATGGCCGGCTGGCCGGGCGCGATGCGTGACCGCAGGGCAGTAGGTAAGTCTTAGGCTTATTGGTATCAACTATCCCTGCCAGCGATGGCAACATGGCCGGGACCAAGTCTGAGGGGGGAGATGAATATGGGCGGTGTCATTGGCGCGATAAGAGGTTCTCTGGTCGCGAAGGTCTTTCTGATCTGCTTTTTTGCCATCCACCTCCCGCTGATATCCTTGCTGCTCTATATCGGCCTGGGCAGTCCACCCGATCCGCTGCCCCTATTGACTGTTGCCCTGGGCGCAACGCTGCTGGGCGCAGTGCTTTCCTATCTGGCGGTGCATAATCTGGTGAGCCCGATTGATCGCCTGATTGACGCAGTCGACCGCTATCAGAGCGAGGGCGTTGAACCTTTCGTGGCGGTGAAGGGCAGCGACGGCGTCAAGCGCCTGGCCGAGAAGGTGCTGGACCTTGTCCGGGCGCAAGAGAATTCCCTGAGCGCGCTGAAGCGGGAAGCCGACAGCGACTGTCTCACCGGCCTGGGCAATCGGCGCTGGCTGCAGAATGCTGTATCCATCGAGATCAGCCGCGCGATACGCCAAAAACAGTGGGTCTGGGTGATCGTGTTTGATCTCGACCACTTCAAGCGGATCAACGACCAGTTCGGGCATGCTGCCGGCGACCAGGTCCTGGTTACCGCTGCCGAGGTGGCGCAGCGTCAGCTTGGCGCCGGCGATCTCTTCGCCCGCATTGGCGGGGAGGAATTCTGTATCATTCTGACCGATATAGAGGCCGATGCCGGCAGCAAAACCGCCGAACGCATCCGCGCGGCCCTGGAGGCCTGTAAGCCAGAGCCGGCGGGCGCGGGCATCACTATCACGGCCAGCTTCGGTGTCCACCGGGGGGACCCGGCAGTGCAACCCTTTGCCGAGATGCTCAAGGCCGCCGACGCGAGCATGTATCGCGCCAAATCCAATGGCCGGAACCAGGTGGTGGAAACAACCCGCCCGATCCAGGACAGGCCCGCTCCCCGTCGAATAGCCGGGTAGCCGCGATCGCTCAAAATCGGCCGCAGCCAGGGCTGGAAGCGGCCGCCGGCGATCAGGGCCCGGTAGCGGCGCCGGCGACCGAGGTGTCGGCAGCGGCGCGCAGCAGCGCTATTGCGGTGGCGATCAGCCAGACCGTCAGCCCCAGAAAGCCGAGAATGGTGAAGAGGCCGAACAGATCGCCCGACTGTCCGAGCGCGATAGCAAGGCCCTCGGTGGTGCCGAGCGCGATCGCCCCGGCGGTCGCCAGACCCATTGCGGCCGGGACACGGCTCCCCTCACCCCATTGGAGCAGGCTCAGCAGCAGGACGAACAGGGCCGTGAGCAATTGCCCTGCATGCTCGCCAATGGCGACGCCACCATAGAGATTGAGCACCGTGAATGCCTGTCCGGCCGCCACACGCGCCACTTCGGATGTGGTGGCGTCGAGATAGATGCGGGAGAGCTCGGGAACGACGAAGACCCAGCGCCAGAGGCCAAAGGCCTGGGCGAGGCCCGCCAGGGCTCCGGCAATCGCTGCGCCAATGGCCAGAGCGGGGCGCTGCGCCAGGCGCGTTGGGGTGATGGACAAGGCTAGGGCAAAGGGCAGCAGCAGCAGCGCGGCGAGCGCAAAGGCGTGCCAGGTCAGAACAAGCTCGGCGCCGCCGGCGGCAAACAGCGTCATGACGGCGGCTGCCGGTTGCCGCAAGATGCCGGGATACTCGAAAATGCGCGCGAGATTGGCATAGGGCAGATTGAAGGCGATGGCATAGGCGATGGTGGCGAGGGCAAGAAGGGGGCGTGGCGGGATGGCGGTCGGCATGGCTTGGTCCTTTCGATTATCTTTGTTTGCGGGTGCCGCCCGCATGTCTCCTGTCGGTGACATCTAGATATCACCACTCGGTGACATTGGCAAGATGCCGGTTGCAAACCTGGACAGTGCTGGGAAAGTCCCCTATGTCACCGCCAAGTGACGATGGAGTTGTCGATGCCGGACCGAACCAGCGCCCCCCGGATCAAGGACCGGGAAAGCACCGAGGCTCTCTTGATCTCGGCAGCGCGCGAGCAACTGGCAGAGCAAGGCTTCCAGGGGCTCGGCATCAATGCCATTGCCCGGCGCGCGGGCTGCGACAAGCAGCTGATCTATCGCTATTTCGACGGCCTGGACGGGCTGGTGGAAGCGCTGGGCACCAAGCTCTCCACCGATCTGGCGCAGGCCCTGCCTGCTCCAGCAGCACCGGTGACGACCTATGCCGACCTGATGGGGCACCTGGCCAGCAGCCTGATCACCGTGCTGCGCCATGACCGGCTGTTGCAGCGGATCATTGTCTGGGAGCTGGCCGAACCTTCCCCGCTGCTCGCCAAGCTCAACAGCGCGCGCTCCAAGGCCCTGACCGCCTGGATGAATGCGCAGCGTGGCGACTTGCGTCCACCAGCCGGCATCGACGCAGCCGCCATCAACGCCATTGTCATCGCGGCCATTCAACATCTGGCCATTTCAGCGCATGCCAAAGGGGTCTTTGCCGGCCTGCCGCTGCAGGAGGACGCGGACTGGGCAAGGCTTGCCAGTGCCATTGGCGATGTCGTCCAGCAGGTGTACCGCCCTCGCTAAAGGGCAGTGCGGATGGCGACGGCGCTATCGCCCGGCCAGCCGCCAATGCGTCAAATCGGCCGCAGCCAGGGTTCGAAGCTGCCGCCGGCGATCATGGCCCAATAGAGGCGGCCGCCCGGACTGCGGGCCGCGGCGAGGCCAAATTCGGTGAATTTGTCATTGAGCAGGGTCGAGCGGTGGCCGGAGGAATTCATCCAGCCCTCGATGGCGCCGGGCAGATCCTTATAGCCCTTGGCGACATTTTCGCCCACGGCGCCGATATAGCCGGCCGCGGTGACGCGCTCGCGCAGGGTGACGCCCAGATCGTGGCTCAGCGTATCGCGGCTGGCCATGAGCCGGACCTGGGAGCGGGCGGCGTTTTCGAGCGCGCCATTATAGGTCCAGGGCGGCGCGCCATTGGCGGCGCGCACGGCATTGATGGCGAGCAGGATTTCGCCATCGGTCATGGTTTCGGGCGTGCTGGCCGGCTTGGGCAGGACGGGAATGGTGGCCGAACAGGCGGCCAGGGCCGCGGCGGCGGCTGCGGCGGCGCCCAGGACGAGAAAGCGGCGGCGGGTCAACACGATCATCAGGGACGTCCTATGGCACGCGGCGCAGACCATTGGCTGCGGCAGGGAATGGCAGACAGGCTGGCGATATTGCGCAGGCAGCATTGAGACTGTGTGAAGATCGGGCCTCAGGACTGGTCATAGGCGCTGAGCAGCAGCGGCAAAGCCGCCAGATCGACGGCGATGGGATTGCCCGAAGCCAGCTCCTGGCAGGCGCTGAGGGCCGAATGGGCGGCCGCCCAGCCGAAGAGGCGCTTGCGGTTGTAGCCCAGGCGGGTGGCAAAGGCATCGGCCAGAGCGTGGATGCGGCCCGCATCCTTGACCAGATCGGGCCGATCGAGCGGCTGGCGGAAGGCATCGGCCAGGTCGTAAAGCGGATCGCCCAGCAGACCCCGGGGATCGATGGCCAGCCAGCCGCGATCGGAGGACAGGATATTGTCGTGCTGCAGATCGCCATGCAGGGGGATCTGCGCGCTGGGACGATCAAAGAGCTTGAGCGCAATGCCGCTGGCGCGGGCGAAGAGATCGCGCGCCGTATGGGGCCAGGCCCGGGCATCGGTGGCAAAGAGCGGCGCGAAATGCTCGCGCAGGGGCAGCAGGCCGGCGGGCGCATCGGGCCGGGGACGATGCAGGCTCGCCGCCAATACGCAGAGGGCAATGGTGGCCTGCTCATCATGGCCGGCGCGCACGGCATCGCCCAGCGTGCCGCCATCGAGCCATTCCATGAAAATGGTATCGCCATGCATGTCAAAGACGGTGGCGGCCCCTTCCCCGTCGTACCAGTTGAGCAATTGCGCGCCGCGGCGCTCCTCGACGGCGGCCGCCGATTTCAGAATCTTCAGCACGGCGAAGTTGCGGCCATTCTGCTCGACGCGAAAAATCCAGCTGCGACCGGTTTCGGCGAGCGGCGTCGACTTGGTCAGCGACCAGCGGATCATGGCGCGGCTCAGCGCGGTTTCGACAGGGGACTGATTCATCATGGGCCCATTAGAGCAGAAGGCGGCGCGCTATTCGACAGTCGGGCGGCACACCCCCCGAAAGTTGATGGCCGCTGACAGGCAATTGGTGGCTTTTGACACAAAAGCAAGCATAGCGCGCGAAAGAGCCTGAGCCGAAAGGCTTGTTAAGGGCCGGCGGGCGCATGCTGGAGGCCAGTATAGCAGGACCTGGGGAGGACCTTGCATGACGAACCAAGAGTTCAGCAACCCGCCAGGCGGGTTGGACGGCAGCGATAGCAGCGGCGCCATGGATGGCGGGCCCGGCCTGCTGCGCCAGCTCGGCAATGGCATTGGCGGTTTGCTCGTGCTGCTGCTGAGCGGGCTGATCCTGATGATCGTGGTGCTGGTGAAGTCGCGCTAGGGGCGGCCGCGCCGCCCCCAGCGACGCTACTTGATGCGATAGGCGTCCTTGGCGGCCTGGTAGCTGAGATGGCTGGCAAGGTCGGCGGCGGTGGCGCGGGACAGGCGATTTTCGCCGACCCAGCGGCCGAGAAAGCCGCAGACCTCGCGGCGCCAGACGTCGTGACGCGCGGGAATGGAGAGCAGCGCGCGCGTATCGTCGTTGAAGCCGGCGAGATTATAGAAGCCGGCGGTTTCCACGACCTGATCGAGATAGCGGCGGATGCCCTGCGGGCTATCGTGGAACCACCAGGGCGGACCGACCATAAGGCTGGGCCAATAGCCGGCCATGGGCGCCAGCTCGCGGGCATAGGTGGTTTCATCGAGCACGAACATGATGAGGCGCAGATTGGGCTCGTTGCCGCAGCGCGCCAGCAGGGGCCTGAGGCCGTTGACATAGTCGGTAGGGCCCGGAATGTCGGCGCCCAGATCGGCACCGCGCTCGGCAAAGAGCAGCGGATCGGTATTGCGGCGCGAACCGGCATGGATCTGCATGACCATGCCATCCTCGACGGCCAGCAGCGCCATTTCGGTCAGCATCTGGGCGCGGAACAGCTCGGCGTCTTCGGCAGTGTGCTTGCCGGCGAGGACGCGATCGAGCAGAGCCTGCTTGTCCACCAGGGGCAGATCGGCCGTGTTGGCCGTGGGCACGCCGTGATCGGTGGCGACGGCGCCATATTGGCGGAAATAGGCCCGGCGGTTGCGGTGGGCATTGATCAGCCCGGCCCAGGAGGACACATCCTCGCCAGCCAGCTCGCCGAATTTGAGCAGGTTCTCGACGATGGCGGGGCGGCTGGGATCGGTGACATCGTCGGGGCGATAGGTGGTGCGGACGCGGCCGATATAGCCGTCGGCAGCCATTTTCTGATGGTGCGGCAGGGTATCAAGGGCGAATTCGGTGGTGGCGATGACTTCCACCCTGGCGCTGTCGAGCACGGCGCGCGGCAGCAGAGCCGGCGTCGCCAGAGCGGCGTCAATACGGTCATAGATGGCGTCGGCAGTGGCGGCCGAAAGCTCCTGCTCGATGCCGAAAGTGCCCTGCAGCGCGTGATCGATCCAGGTCTTGGAGGGGGTGCCGGCGAAGAGATAATAGTTGGCGGCAAAGAGGCGCCAGGCGTCGCG
Organism: uncultured Devosia sp.; assembly: GCA_963975335.1. Taxonomy (GTDB): domain Bacteria; phylum Pseudomonadota; class Alphaproteobacteria; order Rhizobiales; family Devosiaceae; genus Devosia. Next base: position 22,471 of record CAXBHD010000002.1, read on the forward strand.
CCCCTGGGCGACCGGCTTGCCATCCCGGCGGGGCACGCCCAGATCGTCATAGCTGAGGCCCCGGCTGCGCAGCAGGCGCAGGACATAGTGATCGGGCGTCAGGAACAGGCTCGCCGGATCGGCAAAGCGCTGATTGTTGGCGAACCAGGCCGGATCGGTATGGCCATGCGGGCTGATCAGCGGCAGGTCTTTGACGGTGGCATAGAGCTCGCGCGCGATGGACTGGGCGGGCTCGGATGCGGGCAGCAGGCGGTCGGGGTGCAGATGGGTCATGGCGGTTTTCTGGCATGATCCGCGGCCGGAATCAATGATCTTCCATACAAGATCAGAACCACCGCCCTTATCTGTAAGTTAACTCCGTTTCGAGGATGGCATTCGCCGCGCGGGGAAGCGGGATTACCCTGGTGCCGGCGGGTGAGAAGAGCGCAAAGCGGCGACCCATAGCAGGGCTGATCCAGAGGGGACCGGCAGGCAGAGGGATTGATCGATCATGACGCAAATGGATTTCGAGCATGAGCGCGGCAGCCTGCAGGACACGCGGCTGCAGGTGCGGCAGGCCGGTTATGTGCATCACGCCCAGATGATGCTGGTGGCGGCGAGCCTTGCCGCGGCGGGCATTGTCGCGGTGGCCGCAACCATGATGACGACCCTGCTCTAGACAGGACGCCTGCAAATCCCAGGAACATTTTACCGCGTCGTTGACACGGCATGATGTGCCGTGTGCTGGCTGGTCGCGTTTCGAACCGGAAAACCGGTATCCACTTTTGATGAAAACGCTCTAGTGTGCGACCGGGGAGAGCCGGCCGCCATGCGTATTCTGCTTGTTGAAGACAATGAAGACCTGGGCGAGGCGATCGAAAAGCGCCTGCGCAGCGCCGGCCATTCGGTGGAATGGGTGCGCGACGGCAATGACGTGGTGCCCACGGCCGAGGGCGACGATTTCGACGCGGTGGCGCTCGACCTGATGCTGCCCAATCGCGACGGCATCAGCCTGATCGCCGAATTGCGGCGGCGCAAATTTGCCGCGCCGATCCTGGTCATCACCGCGCGCTCGGAAATCGACGACAAGGTGAGCCTGCTCGATCTGGGCGCGGATGACTATCTGGTCAAGCCCTTCGACCTGCGCGAGCTGGAGGCACGGTTGCGGGCGCTGATCCGGCGCACGGGCGGGCAGACGACCAGCACGCTGGCAGTGGGGAATCTCGAAATGGACCTGGCCGGGCTCAATGCCATGGTCGAGGGGCGATCGCTGGAGCTGGGGCGGCGCGAATTCCGGCTGCTGGAAATCCTCGTCACCCATGCCGGCAAGGTGGTGCCCAAGGAAAGGCTGATGAACCAGCTGTTCAATTTCGACGAGGCCGTGTCGGTCAATGCGCTCGAGCTGCATATTTCGCGGCTGCGCAAGAAGCTCGAGCCGGCCAATGTGGAGATCGGCACGGTGCGCGGCGTGGGCTATGTGGTGCGGGCGCCGCATGGCTAGAGACCGCTTGGAAACTCTACTGCGTCGGCCAACTGTCGGCGCTTTCTCCGCTTCCGGTGCTCACGTACACATGTACGCTGCGCTCCGGTTCTCGAAAACACCGACATTTGACTCGCCAAAGCGAATTTCGAAACGGTCTCTCACCACGACCACCGCGCGGCACCTCCGCCTCGCCTACCCTCCTCGCAAGGGGGATGGTGCCCATCGCGATTGCGGAGGCGCCGGTGCCGGTCGGTAAGTCCTTCTCGATCCGCCGGCGCATTCTGGCGCTGGCGCTGGTGCTGCTGCTGGCGGCGGCGGTGGTGCTGATCGTGTTCATCCGCGACTATGCCGAGCGTTCGGCCGACCGGGCCTTTGACCGGCTGCTGGCGGCCTCGGCGCTGACCATAGCGGGGGCGGTGCAGGTGGAGGGCGACACGGTGATCGTCGAGCTGCCCTTTGCCTCGTTCGGCATGTTTTCCGGGCGCGACCGGGTGTTCTATGCCGTGGAGACGCCGGGCGGCACGGCGGTGACCGGCTATGAGGATCTGTCGGCCGAGCTGCCCGAACTCACCGCGGCAGGGCCGGTCTTTGCCGATACGCTCTATCGCGGCGAGCTGGTGCGGGTGGCCAGCGTCGGGCGGCTGACCTCATCGGGCGGCGACGCGGACTGGGTGACCATCCATGTGGCCGAGACGCAGAGCGAGCGCGAGGCGCTGGCGGCGGAAATCCTCTCCAATGCCATTGTGCCGGTGGTGGCGCTGACGCTGCTGGCCATTGCCCTGGTCTGGTTCGGCATCGGCCGGATGTTTGCCCCGCTCTATCAGCTGGAACAGGAACTGCGCGGCCGGGCGCCCGACGATCTGTCGCCGGTCACCGTGCCGGTGCCGGTGGAGGTCAGCCAGCTGGTCAGCGGGCTCAATGCCTTCATGAGCCGGCTGGGCAGCGCCATGGAAAGGGTGACAGGCCTGGTGGCCGAGGCAGCCCATGAGGTGCGCACGCCTTTGGCCTCGCTGCGGGCGCAGGCCGAGGTGGCGATGGACGAGCAGGACCCCGAAGCGTTGCGCCGAAGGGTCGGCCGCATCCACCAGGGCGCCGTGCAGGCCAGCCAGCTGGTCAGCCAGCTGCTGATGGAGGCGACCATTACCCACCGGCTGGAAAACCAGGAAAGCGACGCCACGGCTTTGGGCGCGGTGGTGGAGGAGGTGCGGCAGCGGCTGGACCCCGAGCAGGCCCTGCGGCTGGTGGTGGACATGGACCCGGCCGCCGGGGAGGCCGCCATTCGCGGTGACCGGGTGGCGCTGCGCGAAATGGTGCGCAATGTGGTGGACAATGCGCTGCTCTATTCGGACGGGGCGGTGGAGATCGATGGCAGGGTGAATGAGGGCATGATGACGCTGGCAGTGCGCGACCGGGGGCCGGGCATTGCCGAGGCCGAAAAGGGCAGCGTGTTGGAGCGCTTCAAGCGCGGCATGGCGAGCGGCAGCACGGCGGGATCGGGGCTGGGCCTGTCCATCGTCAGCAGGGTGGTGCAGGCCCATCGCGGCGCGCTGCGGCTGCTCGACCGGCCCGGCGGCGGGCTGGTGGTGGAAATCGACCTGCCCACGGTGGGGCGCAATGCCAGGACCGAACAGATGCGCAAGGCGCTGGGAAGCCTGGCGGCGCTGGTGGTGTGCCTGCTGCTGGCGCCGCCGCAGGCGGCGCAGGCCGCGGCCACGACCTATCCGGCGCGCGATGGCAGCAGCGACACGGTGCTGACCATTGTGGGGGTCACCGATACGCCGCTGTTTGCCCAGTTCATCGCCGGATTCCAGATCGCCCATGAAGCGGTGACGGTGGTTTATGAAGAGACCGACTCGCTGCCGCTCTATGAGAGCTATCTGGCGGGCACGCTGGACCCCAGACCGGACCTGCTGATCAGCTCGGCCGCCGACCTGATGATCAAGCTGGCCAATGACGGCCATGCCATGGCCTATGAAACGCCCTGGCTGGGCGCCCTGCCCGACTGGGCACATTGGCGCAACGAGGTGTTCGGCTTCACCTTCGAGCCGGCGGTGATCATCTACAACCCCGATCTGATCGGGGCCGAGGAAGTGCCGCGCACGCATTTGCGGCTGGCCGAGATGCTGGAAGACCAGACCCCGCGCTTTCGCGGGCAGATCGCCACCTATGACATTGCGCTGAGCGGGGTGGGCTATCTGCTGGCAGCGCAGGACCAGGTGATCTCGTCCAATTTCTGGCGGCTGGCCGCCGCCTTTGGCCGGGTGGAAGCCCAGTTCAGCGGCTCAAGCCCGGCCATTCTCAATGGCGTGGCCGATGGCTCGCTGGCGCTGGGCTTCAACGTGCTGGGTTCGTATGCCTTTGGTCGCAAGGCGGCGGGGGCCAATATCGAAATCGTCGTGCCGGATGACTATGTGCTGGTGCTGACACGGGCCATGCTGATCCCGCGGGATGCGCCTTTTGCGGACCTCGGGAAGGCCTTTGTCGATTTCGCGCTGTCGCCGGATGGCCAGGCCATTGCGGCCGGGCAGACGGCGCTGGGGGCGGTGGTCAGCGGCACAAAGGGGCAATGGACCAGCGAAACCATTGCGGCGCAGGGGCGCGGGGTGATCCAGCCCATTCCGCTGGGGCCCTCGCTGATGGTGTCGCTGGACCAGCAGCGGCGCAAGCGCTTCCTCGATACCTGGAGCGAGATCGTCTCGCCCGGGCGATAAGCCGCGGCAGAGGCTGAGCCCAGCCATGCAATATTTGCATGCCCTGCGCGGAGCACCGGAATTCTTGTGCACTGAGCGCGCTTAAGGCCGATTGATCCAGACGCAGATGCATGCAGCGCATGGCTGGACTGTCGAATTCGGCCTAGTATAGGCGGGTCGATGCGCCCATTTGAACAGTCATGAAAGCGACCCGGCAATTCGGTTGGGTCACCTGAGGAACTGGACAAATGAGCACCCCCCGCAAGTCATTCTTTGCGACCCTTGGCACCTTCGTTGAAGTATTCGGCAGCGCCGCCGCCGTTTCAAACGCCGTCGAGGCAGGCCGTGCTCCCAAGGCCCGGCACCTGAGGTCACTCGGCATTGACGCTGACGCTTTCCGGTCGATCGGCAAGCTCTAAGTCTCCCGGCTGCGCGCCGCTCCGCCTCCAAAGCGGCCTGCGCCGAGCCTGCAACCGACCGTGAGAAAGCCCGGGCCCCCTGATGGGAGCCCGGGCTTTTGCTTTGGACGCGGACAGAGTGGCTTTTCAGTCTTCGTCGCTGGCCAATTGGCCGAGCACACCGCCCTGGCCGCGCAAGCGGAACCAGAGCGGAATCAAGATGGCGGCTGCCGCCAGAGTATAGAGCACGATGGCGATGGGCGAGGATACCAGTATGGCCAGATCGCCCTGGGAGATGGCCAAAGCGCGGCGCAGTTGCTGCTCGGCCATGGGCCCCAGGATCAGACCCACGACCACCGGGGCGATGGGATAGCCAAAGCGGCGCAGCAGATAGCCCAATATGCCGAAAGCCAGCAGCAGCATCAGCTCGAACGAGAAGCGGATGCCCAAGAGATTGCCCGACATGGCGCCATTGGCCCCCAGCGTGCCCAGGGTGGCAAAGACCAGGATGCCGCCATAGAGCCAGGGGCGCGGAATGGTCAGCAGCTTCACCCAGAGGCCGATCAGCGGCAGGTTGAGCACGATGAGCATGAAATTGGCGACGAGCAGGCTGGCAATCAGCGCCCAGACCAGGCTGGCATTGTTGACGAACAAGAGCGGGCCGGGCTGCAGGCCGAACTGCTGGAAGCCGGCCAGCATGATGGCGGCCGTGGCGGTGGTGGGCAGGCCCAGGGTGAGCAGCGGCACCAGCGTGCCGGCGGCCGAGGCATTGTTGGCGGCTTCTGGACCGGCCACGCCCTCAATGGCGCCGTGGCCAAATTCCTCGGGCTTTTTGGCAAAGGTCTTTTCGGCACTATAGGAGAGAAAACTGGCGACATCGGCGCCGCCAGCCGGCATGGCGCCGATGGGGAAGCCGATGGCCGTACCGCGCAGCCAGGGGATCCAGGAGCGCTTCCAGTCGTCCCGGGTCATCCAGACCGAGCCCTTGACCGACAGGACTTCTTCCTTAACCAAAGTGCGATCGGCGGCCATTTTGAGCGTTTCGCCAATGGCAAAGAGGGCGACCGCCAGGGTGGTGACCTCGATGCCGTCGAGCAGGTCGGGAATGCCGAAGGCCATGCGCGCCTGACCGGTCTGCAGGTCAATGCCGATAATGCCCAGGCCCAGGCCCAGGAAGAGCGCGGTCAGCCCGCGCAGGGCAGAGTCGCCGAAGGCGGCCGAGACGGTGATGAAGGCCAGCACCATCAGCGCGAAATATTCGGCCGGGCCGAAGGACAGCGCAAACTTGACCACCCAGGGGGCGACGAAGGCCAGCGCCAGGGTGGCGATCAGCCCGGCAACGAAGGAGCCGATGGCGGCGGTGGCCAGGGCCGGACCGCCCCGGCCCTTGCGGGCCATCTTGTTGCCCTCGAGCGCGGTGACGATGGAAGCGCTTTCCCCCGGCGTATTGAGCAGGATGGAGGTGGTGGAGCCGCCATACATGCCGCCATAATAGATGCCGGCAAACATGATGAGCGAGCCGGCCGGATCAAGCTTGTAGGTGACGGGCAGCAGCAGCGCCACGGTGAGCGCCGGGCCAATGCCGGGCAGCACGCCGACGGCGGTGCCAAGGGTGACGCCGACCAGCGCATAGAGCAGGTTCTGCCACTGCAGCGCAGCGAGAAGACCCTGGGCGAGAAGTCCGAAAGTATCCATGGCGGCAGCTTCCGATCAGGGAATGAGGCGTTCGAGCGGTCCGGCAGGCAGCGAGAGCTGCAGGCCCTTGGCGAAGGCGAACCAGACGAGGAAGGCAAAGACAGCGCCGATGGGTATGGTCTGCCACAGGGGGCCACGGCCAAAGGCCTTGGCCGTGCAGGCAAAGAGCACGCCGGTGGCAATGGAAAAGCCGGCCGTCGACAGCAGCAGCAATTGCGCGACGAGGCCACCGACGATCCACAGAATGGGGCGGTAATTGTCGTCTTCACGTGGCGGAAAGCCCTGGCGCAGAGCCGAGACAACCGTGCCGAGCGACAGCAGGATCAGCCCTGCCGCGATGACGTAGGGAAAGACCGTGGGGCCGACACGCGCCTGGATGGGCGGGACGCGCATCTGGCTGGTCTGCCAGATGATGACGGCAGCGATAGCGGCCAGAATGGCGGCGATGACAAGCGCCGCCCCATCGGGGCGGCGCGAGAGATTGGGTTGGCCAGCGCTCACTGGACCAGCCCGATATCTTTCAGGATAGCTTCGGTGGCCGCGGTATCGGCAGCGAGCTGGGCGGTGAAGTCGTCGCCGGCGAGATAGGTATTGACCCAGCCCTTGGTTTCGAGCGTCGCCTTCCAGGCATCCGAATTCACCATGGCTTCGATATCGGCGGTGATGGCGGCCTTCTGCTCGTCGGTAATGCCGGGGGCAGCGGCGACCATGCGCCAGTTCTGCAGCGCCATGTCGATGCCGGCTTCCTGCAGGGTCGGCGCGTCGACACCGGGGATGCGGGTATCGCTGGACACGGCCAGCAGGCGCAGCTCGCCGGCAGCGATCTGGCCGGAGAATTCGGAATAGCCCGAAATGCCGACGGTGACCTGGCCACCCAGCAGCGCCGCAAGGGCTTCGCCGCCGCCCGAATAGGCGATGTAGTTGACGGTGGTGGGATCGACACCGACCGTCTTGGCAATCAGGCCCGCGGTGATGTGATCGGCGCCGCCGGCAGAGCCGCCAGCCCAGGACACCGAACCGGCATCAGCCTTGAGCATGGCGACGAGGTCATCCATGGTCTGCAGCTCGGAAGCGGCCGGCACGACGACAACCACGGCCTCGCCGGTGAGGCGGGCGATCGGGGTGACCTGATCGAGGGTAACAGGCGAGGCATTGGTGAGAATGGCACCCACCATGACATAGCCGCCGACGATCAGCGCGTCAGGATTGCCGGCAGACTGGTTGACGAACTGGGCCAGGCCAATGGTGCCACCGGCGCCCGGCACGTTGGTGACCTGCACATTGCCCGAAATGCCTTCGGACTGCAGGGCTTCCTGCATGGAGCGGGCGGTCTGGTCCCAACCGCCGCCGGGGGCGGCAGGCGCCATGATGGTGTAATCGGCCGCAAAAGCCGAGGTTGCAAGCGCGCCCGTGAGCAGCGCAGCCAAAAGCAGCTTGTTCATAAGTCCTCCCAAAAATCCGGAACGTCGTTGCGTTCGTGACGGCAGCATAGACTGCCTGCCTGTCACCGTCCTGTCGCGAGCGGGCGGGTCAGGCGCGGCGCCTGCGGCCTCGGGCGGGCGGCGCGGGCCGCTCGCGCTGCTGGGCAAAGAGCGACAGCAAGCGGGTAGTGTCCTCGATCGAGCAGGGGCGCGAGAACAGATATCCCTGCCCCAGATTGCAGCCCAGGCCTGCCAGGGCGCCGGCCTGGGCCGCGGTTTCGATGCCCTCGGCCACCACGGTCATGTTGAGCTTGCGGGCAAGCTCGATAATGCAGCCCACAATGGCGTCGCTGGCCGCCTCGCTACCGATGCGATCGACAAAGGACTTGTCGATCTTGATGACATCGACCGGAAAGCTCAGCAGGTGGGTGAGCGAGGCAAAGCCGGTGCCAAAATCATCGAGCGCCACGAGCACACCGCGGGCACGCAGGGCGCGGATAGTGGCGGGGACCTGGTCGCTGCCGCCCATGAATACCGCCTCGTTGACCTCGAGCGCGATATGGCGGAGCGGTACATCAACCCGACCGAAAGCCTCGACGATGCGCTGTTCGAGGTCCCCGCGGAGGAAATCGCCCGAGGCGACATTGATGCCCACATGCTGGACGTCGATGCCCCGATCGAGCCAATAGCGGATGTCGCCGGCCACCTGGCGCAAGACCTGACCGGTGAGCTGCCAGGCAATGCGCGGATCGGCAAAGGCGGCATGAAATTCTCCTGCACTGGCGATGCGGCCATCGGGCCGGCGCATGCGGGCCAGGGCTTCCAGGCCGATGATCTCGGTGGTGTCGAGCCGCAAAATCGGCTGGTAATGGACAAGGATGCGCCCCTGGCTGAGGGCAAGATCGACATCGCGCACCACGCGGGCGCGCTCGAGCATCGAGGTGCGCAGATCGGGCGTGAAGCGGACATAGCCGCCGCGGCGGGTTTCCTTGGCGTGATAGAGGGCAAAATCGGCATTTTGGCGCAGGGAGTCGCCATCGGTCCCGTCGGGTCCGTAGAGCGCGCCGCCCAGCGTCACATGAGGATCAATGGTCTGGCCGTCGGCCTCGATCAGGCCGCGGACGGCATTGATGATCAGGTGGGCCGCGTCGGCCAGGCAGTCGGGAGTCTGGCAGGCGGGAACCAGAACGGCAAATTCATCGCCGCCCAGGCGGCAGGCCACCAGATCGGGATGGGCAGCGGCGATCCGCTCGGCAATGGTGCGGATCATCAGATCGCCAAAGAAGTGGCCGACCGTGTCATTGACCACTTTGAGGTGGTCGATATCGATGAGCAAGAGGCCGAAGGGCGCCTGGGCGGCAGCCGCATGGGCCAGCATCTGGACGAAATTGCCGCGGTTGGCCAGGCCCGTCAGGGCATCGTAATAGGCCAGGCGGTGATTGCGCTGGCGACCCTGCTCATGGTCAAGCGCCAAGGCGCACAAATGCACGCAGGTCTGAACGATATCCTGTTCCATGACCGTGGGACCGCGACTGGTGCGGTAATAGAAGGCGAAGGTGGCGACCACGCCGCCATCCTTGTCCCGGATCGGGCTGGACCAGCAGGCGCGCAGGCCCAGCGGCTGGGCGACCGAACGGTAATCATGCCAGAGGGGATCGGTGTCGATATCGGTCACCAATACAGGCTCATTGCGCCAGGCGGCCGTGCCGCAGGAGCCGGCGCTCGGCCCGATGGCCACGCCATTGACCGCCTGGGAATAGCTGAGCGGCAGGCTGGGCGCGGCCAGGGGAAGGAGCAGGCCCTGGGCATCAACTGCCAGCAGGGTGCAGTGGGTATCGGGGGCCAGAGCCTCGGCGCGGCGGCATAGCAGATCGGCAATGCTGGCGAGCGGCTCGCCACGCGCCACGGCCTCGAGAACTTCGGTCTGCAAATGCAGTAGCAAGGCACTATCGGTGACCATGGTGCTCCTCGCTGGTCGCAACACGCCGCGACTACCAGACGCTGTGCCACCACGCCTTCCACGAGGCTCTACTATGCCGGCAAAGACTCACCCCGGCGTTAAGCGCAGTGGTTAGGCGGGGGTTACCGAAACCGAGAATATGCGGGACCGCCTCAGTAGGTGGTGCGGCCGCCCGACAGGTCGAAGACGCTGGCAGTGGTGAAGCTGTTGTCGGCGCTGACCAGCCAGGCGACCATGGCGGCGGCCTCGTCGACTTCGAGGAAACGTCCGCGCGGGATGCGCACCAGCATATAGTCGATGAATTCGGGGGTGAGGGTATCGAGAATGCGCGTCTTGGCGGTGGCCGGCGTGATGGCGTTGACGGCAATGTTAAACCTGGCCAGTTCCTTGCCCAGGGATTTGGTGAGGCCGATGACGCCGGCCTTGGCCGCCGAATAGGCCGAAAGATTGGGATTGCCCTCCTTGCCAGCGACCGAGGAAATATTGACGATGCGGCCATAATTGCGCGCCTTCATCGCGGTGACGACGGCCTTGTTGACATAGAAGGTGCCGTTGAGATTGACCTCGACCACCCGGCGCCACTCGTCGGGGTCGTAATCCTCAAGGCTGGCATTGGAGCCGGCAATGCCGGCCGAATTGACGAGAATGGAGACCGGGCCGATATCGCGCTCGACGGCGGCATGGGCGCCCATGAGCCCGGGATAATCGGTGATATCGACCACCATGGCCGAAGCGGATGGGCCCAGCGCCAGGCTGGCCTGGGACAGAATGGCAGCATTGGAATCCCAGAGGCTGACCCGGGCGCCGCTGTCGATCAGGCGCCTGGCAATGGCAAAACCCAGGCCCTGTGCGCCGCCGGTGACAACGGCAACCTGGCCGGCTAGATCGATCTGGTTCACGGGCCTGGCCTCTTCCATGACGGATTGGAGGCGCGGGGGGTTCAGCCGATGGACCGACTCCCCCCTACGCCAAGCCATAGTGAGGCCGGCAGGGCGACGGGCACAAGCCCGATCGCCATGGGCCCGCCTACTTCCAGGTGAAGATACGGGTGACCGCGTAATTGAAGACCGAGCTCATCAGCGCCCCGGCCAGGCCGGCAATCAGCGGCGCCGGGCGGGCCTCATAGATCATCGAGGCGATGGAAATATTGGCGACGCCGCCCATGGAACAGACCGCGTAAAAGCCCAGCAGGCCGGTCCACAGCCTGAGGCCGTGCAGCTTGCGGTCGGCATAGGTCAGCGAGTTGTTGAGGAAGAAGTTCCAGGTCATGGCGGTGATGGTGGCGACGATCTGGGCCACGATAAAGGTCTCGGGCACGACGCTGGTCAGCAGCCAGAGCACCGACAGATGCACGGCCACGCCGCTGAAGCCAACCAGCGCGAAGAGCAGGAAGCTGGTGGGCAGGAGGCCATTGGTCAGCTTGGACAGAAACAGCCCGAGAAACTGCAGCACGACCAGCGGGCTCATCTTGCTTTCGCCGGCAAGACGCTGGCGGAAGGTATAGGGCACCTGGGCGATGGCCGGGGGCGTGCCCTTGCGGGCAGCGGTGACGACCAGATCGAGCAGGATCTTGAAGCCCTCGTCGGAGAGCTGGGGGGCGACGTCGACAAAGAGATCGCGCCGCACCATGAAGAAGCCGCTCATGGGATCGGAAAGCTCCTGGCCGGCCACCAGGGTGGACAGGCGCGTTGCCAGATTGCTGCCCCATTGGCGGATGGGCGAGAGGCCCTGCCCCGAAGATCCTTCGCCGCTATAGCGGGTACCGACGGCGATATCGGCGCCGGCGCGCACCTTGGCCAGCATGGCCGGCAGGATGGCTTCGTCGTGCTGGAGATCGCCATCCATGACCGCCACGAAGGGCGCATTGGTGGAGAGGATGCCCTCGGCGCAAGCCGAGGAGAGGCCGCGCCGGCCCAAACGCTTGATGCAGCGCACATTGTCATGCTGGCGCGCCAGGTCCCAGGCCGCATCGGCCGTGCCATCGGGGCTGTTGTCGTCGACAAAGATCAATTCCCAATCGATGCCGGCAAGGGCCGTTGCCAGCCGGTCAACCAGCGGGACCAGATTGGCGCGCTCGTTGAAGGTGGGCACGATCACCGCCAGCTCGGGTCCGCCCAGGCGGCGGGCGGCAAGTGTTTCGGGAGACGTCTTGATCAGGCTATCCATAGTCATCTCCTAAGCGGGCAGGCGCGCGCCGGTACGGTTGGCAGTTTTGAGTTCAGCAGTGCGGTTGAGCATCCAGGCGAGCGCCAGCAGCGCCAGCAGGCCGGCGCCAAGGATGAGCCCGTCAAACAGGGGATCAGGCTCGCGCGGCGTCTTGACCACCTGCAGGAACATGCTGATGACGGTGCCGGCGGCAAAGACCGCCAGGCCCTGGCGGCCAAGCAGGCGGAAGGGGGCGGCAAAGGCGCTGGTGGCAAGGCTGCGCATGATCGGCAGATGGCCCAGCAGATAGAACACGGCCAGCGCGTGCAGCAGGCGGGGCAGAGCGAGAAAGGTCTTGTCGAACCAGGTGATGTAAAAAGGCGCGCCGGCATTGGCGAGCCAGTTCAGGCCCGCCATCCCCAGGCGGCCAAAGGGCGGCAGCTTCATCCACAGCAGGACCAGGACCACAATGGCGCCCGCCAAAGCCAGCAGGGCGGGGCGATAGGGCACGAATTGCCGGCCGACCTTCATGGCGGCGCCCGACAGCAGGCCAATGACGAAAAGCAGCTGCCAGGAGAAGGGGTTGAAGAACCAGCCGCCCGAATTGGGGAAATTGGGGATATTGAGGCGAAACTGACCGGCCACGGCCCAAAGGAGCACGGACAGGGCGAGCAGCAGCCAGGGAAAGCGCAGGCCGACGATCAGCAGCGGCGGGGTAACCAGCAACAGCACCGTATAGAGCGGCAGAATATTGAGATAGCCGAGCTGATGGCTCAGCAGGGGGATGCCGATCAGCGTCGCCAGCGGCTTGCCATAGATGGGCGCGACATTGTTCTTCTGCATCACCTCGGGGAGGTTGAACCACAGGGCGGCGGCAGCAAAGATCGCCAGGCAGAGCATGGTGATGGTGATATGGACGAAATAGAGCTGGCGCGCGCGGGCCCAGACCTTGGCAATGGCCAGCCAGCGGTTGCCGGTGCGGAAACCACCTGAATAGGCGAGGCCCGCTGCCATGCCAGACATGAAGACAAAGGCCTCGGCGGCATCGGAAAAGCCGAAATTGCGGCTGGTAATGCCCTCATAGATGGTGCCGGGCACATGGTTGATAAAGATCATCACCAGGGCAATGCCGCGGAACATGTCGAGGCGGGCGTCGCGGCCCATCGGCACGCGCACGCCGTCATTGGCGACATTGCCGGGTCTGACGGTCGGCATGGCCCGGGGGCCGAGCAGGCCGGCTGCCTGGCTGGTCCGGGGACTAAGCTGGGACATGGCCGGACAGGCTGTTCGCGGCGAGCATCGACTCGTCCTGCATGGTCACGTCGCTTGAGGTCCAGCTGGCCAGAATGGCGCGATGCCCGACCAGCACCGGCGAGGGGGCGCGTTCGAGCTCGGCGCGGAAGAGGACAGGCAGCGCCCGCCGCGTGGGATGGGAGGTCGCCGAGATCAGCAGCGGCGCGGCCAAGGCGGGCAGCGTTGCCGGCGCCAGCCAGAAAGCGGCGGCCGGCGCGAAGACCAGCGTGCCGCCCAGGGCCAGGGCGGCGAGCGCGACAATCCACCAGCTGGCGCGCCAGGCATCACGCAGCGGCACATGGTTCTGGCCACGGCGCGTCGCCGGCCAGCCACCATCGATGCCCAGCAGGACCTGGGCCACGGCCCGGCTCTGCAGCATCAGCATGGTGGGCGCCAGAAGGGTCGACAGCACGATTTCGGCCAGAACGGAAAGCAGCGCCACCATGGTGCCGCCGAAGCGGCGATTATGGCCGTCGACAATGCCGCGCAGCAGGATCAGCACCTTGGGCAGCACGAGGGTGGCCGCCACGGCGACGCCAAGCACCCAGACCGGCACCGGTGCCGGCCCGAGGCCGGCAAAAACCCGCGGCCAATCGGGCACGACGGCGGCAACGATGCTGGTGGCCAGCAGGATCAGCCAGAGCGGGGAAGCCAGATAGGCCATCATGCCGCGAATGAAGGTGAAGCGGCTCCACCATTTCAGACCCGGCGCGGCCAGCAGCCGCCCATGTTGCAGGTTGCCCTGGCACCAGCGACGGTCGCGCTTGGCATATTCGATAATGTTTTCGGGGCCCTCTTCATAGGAGCCTGCCAGGCAGGGATCGACCTGGACCTTCCAGCCGGCGCGCGACAGCAGGGCCGCCTCGACATAATCGTGGCTGAGAATGTGGCCGCCAAAGGGGGGCGTGCCCGAGAGCTCAGGCAGGCCGCAACTGGCGGCAAAGGCACGGATGCGGACAATGGCATTGTGACCCCAATAGGGGCCGTCATTGCCCTGCATCAGGGCCGCGCCCCGCGCAAAGGTGGGGGAGAGATAAGAGGCGGCAAACTGGATGGAGCGGCCAAACAGCGTGCGGGCATTGATGATGTGAGGGACGGTCTGCAGCAGGCCCAGCTTGGGGTCGCGCTCCATGCGGCGCGCCATGGCGGCGATGGTCGCGCCTTCCATCAGGCTGTCGGCATCCAGGATCAGCGCATATTCATAGGCGCCGCCCGACCGGGTGATGAAATCCTCGACATTGCCGGCCTTGCGGCCAATATTGCGTTCGCGGCGCCGATAGAAAATGCGCCCCGCGCTTTGTGGCTCCTTAAGCAGCCGCTCAAACCAGACCGCTTCCTGCGCCACGCTGTCCATGGCCTGAGAATCCGAGAGGATGGCAAAGTGGAAATGCTCGGCCACGCCTTGGTCAATAAGGCTGCGATTCATCGCGGCGATGCGCGCGAAAGTCACCATGGCGTCTTCGTTGTAAATGGGAACGAGGATTACCGTGGCGCCGGTGGCGGGGGGGCCGTCCGCCGCGTCACGCCGATGCGGGGCGAAAACGCCCAGGACAGCGGCTGCACTGCCCCAGACCAGCCAGAAGCCGCTGAAGGCGACGAGCCCCGTGCGCACCAGATCAAGGGCGCTGACGCTGCCCTCGCCGGAAAAGCGCAGGAAAAGGTAGCTGCCGCCCAGGCTGAGGCCCAAGGTTGCCAGCAACCCCGCCCACCGAAACATGTCTGAACTACGCATGACTGGATCTGGTCTCAATCACCGGCCGGTGAAAGCCATGAACGTATCGCGCAGGGTGCGGATCAGGGATCGCCGATACTGCAACTGCTGCTTGGGCATATCGAGGGGTGCATCCGGCAGGGCATTGGCGAAGGTGAATTCTGCAGTGTATTTCATGCGACAGGCCTCCACTGGTAAAGCCAGGTTTCCGTAAGCGTCTTCCCCAAACCAACCAGATAGGCCTTCAGTTCCAGTGCTTCGCCGCCATTGACTTCCACATCCAGGACCAAGCGCCAGGCGCGGTTGGCCTCGACGCGGAACAGAACCGTGTCACGCACGACGCCGCCGCTGACCGTGGTCAGCACATCAATGGGCGTGTCCTCGTCATAGTCGGCCAGGTCGCCGCCCTTGAAATCGATCACGAATTTGCGCAGGTCATGGGCGTTCTCGACGCCGGAGACACCGCCGGCACCCGCCCTTGTCTCAAAGACATAGGCGGTCTCGGCATTGTCGTCCGGATTGAGGTCGCCCCAGACCAGGCGATAGGCGAATTCGCGACTCTGTCCCGCCAGAGCCGGCTCGGCCGGGACCCAGAAGGCGCCGATATTGTCATCGGCTTCGATCTTGGCGGGCATTTCGATGAGCCGGACCATGCCCTGGCCCCAATTGCCAATCGGTTCGACACGCAAGGAGGGCCGACGCTCATAATGGGCGCCCGCATCCTGATAGGTCTCGAAGTCACGGCCGCGCTGATAGAGGCCAAAGGCCCGCGGGTTGTTTTCCCAGAGGTAGGAATTGCCCAGCGTCTCGCTATTGTTGAGCGCCCGCCACATGACTTCGCCGCTTTCGCGCTCGACCAGCAGGCCGTTGCTGTCATGGACCTGGGGGCGATAGTCGTCAAAGCCGCTGCGATTGGCTTCGGCATAGAGGAACATGGATGTCAGCGGGGCGATGCCGAGTTCCTGAATGTCGCTGCGGAAATTGAGCCGCGCGGTTACATCCATTGTGGTTTCCTGCACCGTTTCATTGCCGGGGGTGATGACGAAGCGATAGGCTCCAGTCACACTCTGGCTGTCGAGTGCGGCAAAAATGGTCAGCGGACCGCCCGGTTGCGGCTTTTCCACATAGAATTCGGTAAAGCGCGGGAATTCCTCGGGGACACTGACCCAGGAATTGAGAACGAGACCGCGAGCGCTGAGGCCGTAAATATTGTCGCGCCCCAAAGCACGGAAATAGCTGGCGCCCAGAAAGGTTACCAATTCGTCAAAGGCTTCGGGCCGATTGAGGGGGTAGTTGATGCGCAGGCCGGCCACGCCGGGAAAAGGATTGGCGAGGGCGCCCTTTTCCACCGTATTGTCATGATACTGAAAATCGCGTGGGTTAAAATCAACCGGGCTCGCTTGTCCGGCCTCGATCTCGAAGACCTTTACCGGTTCGTTGAAGAGCCAGCCGAGATGGAAGGCCTGCAGGCGATAGCCCAGGTCGTCGCTGGCCCATTTGCTGGCCTCGGAGCGATACTGGATGCGGCGATAGGCATCATAATCGAGATCATGCAGCGGCTCGGGAATGACCACGCTGACCGGTTCGAAAGGGCGGCTGGCCAAGGCCTTGAGACGCTCGCTGAAGCTGTCGAAATCAAAGGCAAAGCTGGCCTGATCCTGCGCCATGAGCGGCTGCGTCATGGCCGTGGTCGACAAGAGCAATAGCGTGGCACCCATGCCCCTGAGGACAGTGCGACGGCTATGTGGAATGTTGAGGAGACGCTTCACCTGGAACCTACAATACAAAACCACCATAACGCGGCAGCGGTGCTTCGGTAGGGCTTCCAACGTGTCTCGGGTGAAAAAGTTGTTGCATGCGTCCTATGCGCGCAGCGCATGGTTTGACCCGCAACGGCGGCTGGGGCGGCGTGTTACTGCAGCAGCCCGAGAAGCCGGCCCCGAGAAAGCTATCAATGACGTCGCTTGAACCCGCCCAGCGGCAGGAAAAACCGGGCCATGGCCTGCTGCTTCTTCTGATCCCCGTCGGCTTTGCCATTCTCGGCCTGCTTATCCGCTACCTGGCCTATATGCAGACCGTGGACGGGGCATCGCTGGACGGCTTTGTCGCCGGCCTGTGCCGCTGGGACTGCGGCTGGTATGTGCGGATTTCCGAACAGGGTTATGACCCCTTCCCCGTGCCCAGCATGGTCAATGCGGGCAACTGGGCCTTCTTTCCGCTGTTTCCCCTGCTGGTGGGTGCGCTGCGCCAGCTGATCGGCCTGCCGACTATGGTGACGGCGACCGCCACCTCGCTGGTGCTCAGCATTACGGCGGCCCGCATTGCCTGGCCGCTGCTGGGCAAGGACATGCGCGCCTATATCCTGTTCAGCGCCTTCCTGCTGGCGGGTCCCTTTTCGGTCTATTTCACCACCTTTTACAGCGAAGCGCTGTTTCTGCTGCTGACGGCCTGTGTGTTCGCCTCGCTGCAGCGGCGACACTATCTGGCGGCAGGCGTGTTCGCCGCGCTGGTATCGGGCACGCGCATTGTGGGCGTCTTCATCGTGCTGGCCATCGTGCTGCAGGCCTGGCTCGACCACCGCGCGCGCGGCGGACGGCTGCGCGACTTCGTGCCGACCCTGCTGCAGCGCCCCGATATCCTGGTCGCCATCTTCATCGCGCCGCTGGGGCTGTTTGCCTATATGGCCTATCTGCACTGGCAGATCGGGGATGCCCTGGCCTTCAGCCATGTGCAGCGCGCCTGGGGCCGGGCCACCGGCAATCCGCTGGACTATCTGTGGATGGGGCTGACCAGCTTTCGGCCGGACAGCTGGATGCCCAGCGTCAGCCAGCAGCTGGCCATGGCCTGGATCGTCGGCTTTGCCATGACGGTGGTCATGGCGGTGCGGCGACAGTTTCCCGCGGCCCTGTTCTGCCTGATCTGCCTTACCCTGCCGCTGTTTGCCGGGCTCGCCTCGATGCTGCGCTTCGTGGTTGGCCTGGCCCCGGTCGGCGTGACGACGATGAGCCTGTTGGCGCGCCGGCCGTGGCTTGCCTATCTTGCCCTCGCCATCATCGTTGTCGGCAATTATTTCGGCACGGTTGGCTGGCTCACCGGAGTGCTGACCCTTGTCTGAGATCACCGCAAACAAGCGCCCCGTGCAGGGCCCGCTGCGCCTGCTCGCCTATGGCGTGGTCGCCCTGGCCATTGGTTTTGAACTGCTGGTGGTGTGGTGGATGCTGCACCCGCAGGTGCCGGACGACTATCGCGCCTATTATATCGACCACAGCACGACCTGCCTCAACCAGCCGGTATCGGGCGACTATGTGCTGGGCACGGTCGTGTCGTTCCGCAGCGAGGAAACCGACCAGACCAAAGCGCTGCGGGTATGCGGCTGGTCCGGCCCGGCCGGGGATGGCACGCATGCGATCGGGGAGACGTCGCGGTTGCGCTTCGCGCTGCCCCCAGACGCGGAGGGCCCGCTGCAGCTGACGCTGGAGCTGGTGGCGATCGAGCGCGAGGGCCACCCCTCGCAGCGGGTGGTGGTCAGCGTCAATGGCAGCGAACTGACGACGGCAACGGCTTTGGCCGGCGCGCCGCTGACCGTGGCGGTGGACATTCCCGCGGCGGCGATTGCCGCCCAGCCGGGCAGCGTGGAGCTGGTGCTCGATTTTCCCGATGCGATCAGCATGTCGCCCAGCGACAGCAATACCAGACGGCGCTCGATCAAGCTGCTGTCGGCTCGATTGGGATCGCCCGTCGCGCCGTAGCGACGGCGGCGCGGGAGAAGGCGCTCAGGCCTGAGCGGCAGGCGAGCGCGGCTGGCTTGCCAGCAATAAAGCGGAATCGGCGGGCAGGATGGTGAACCTGTCGGCATCAAAGGGACGCCGGCCGGCACCATCGTAATCAGGATGTTCGCTGGACCAGGCCAAAGCCCATTTGCGGCCGGCAGGCGGGGCAAAGAGCGGCTCGGCGATGACGCCAAAGGGCAGGTCACGACCAAGGTTGAGCAAGAGCAGGCGCTCATCGGCCGGCGCATCGGCAAAGAAGCGGATCAGCAGGGCGGCGGGGCCGATGACGGCGCCATCAACGCGGCGCCGGCCGCTGGCGGTGAAGACCGTTTCGGCGCGGCGCAGGGCCAGCAGATCGCGGTGCAGCCCCAGGAGCGGCGCGCCGCTCCTGGCCTGATCCCAATCGAGCGTGCTGGCGGCAAAGGTCGTATCGGCATGGGGCAGCGGCAGGCGATCCTGCATGACCGGATCGGTAACACTGGGAAAATGGCTCAATCCGTCACGCCGACCCTTGGCCACGCCGGCAGCCTCCTCCCCCTCCAGTCCGAGAAAGTAAAGGAAGGGATTGTCGGCGCCGAACTCCTGGCCCTGGAACAGGCAGGGTGTCTGCGGCCCAAGCAGGAGCAGCGCCGTCATGGCCCGGATACGGGCGGGCGAGGCCAGGGCAGCGAGGCGGAAGCCGCGGGCGGAATTGGCGATCTGGTCGTGGTTTTCGAGGAAATGGACGACGCGCTCGGGCCCGGTATCGAGATTGAAAGTGCCATGGGGCTCGTCGCGCATGTCCGAGCGCTGGCCCTGATAGAGGAAGCCATATTTGAGCGCCGAGACGAGTTCCTGGGGCGTGCCGGCATAGTCGCGATAGTAGAAATCATCATGGCCGGTCATGGCGACGCGCGCGGCATGCTGGAAATCGTCGCTGACCAGCGCGTCCAGCCCATAGCCGCCTTCGGCAAGGGGCGCGATCAGGCGGCGATCCTGGGGCTGGTTTTCGGCCAGGAGATAGACGCTGCGCCCATCGGCCTGTCCGGCCGCCCGCGCGGCGCGGCCGATGGCGGCGATGATATGGTCGTCGCCCGCATCATGCAGGGCCTGGGTGGCGTCGAGGCGCAGGCCATCGAGATGAAAATCGGCGATCCAATAGGCGGCATTGCCGATGACGAAGTCGCGCACGGCGGCGGCGTGCGGACCATCGAAATTGAAGCCCGGGCCCCACTCGTTCTCATAGCGGGTGGTGAAATAGTGCGCGCTATAGGCGCGATAATGATCGCCGAGGCCGACGTGGTTATAGACCACATCATGCAGCACGCCGATGCCATGGGCATGGGCGGCATCGACAAAGGCCCGCATGTCGTCGGGGGTGCCATAGGGGGCAAAGGGCGCATAGGGCAGGATGGTGTCATAGCCCCAACCGAAGCGGCCCTTGAAGCTGGCCACGGGCATGAGCTGGATGGCAGTGACGCCCAGCGCCTGCAGATGGCCCAGAAGCGCGATTGCCGCCTGCCAGGTGCCGGCCGGGGTAAAGGTGCCGATATGAAGCTGGTAGATCACCTGATCGCGGCGATCGAGCCCTTTCCAGGCCTGGTCGGTCCAGGCAAAGCGGTTGGCGGTGACGACCGACCACTCCCCTGCCCCGGCGGCCTGGCAGCGCGAGGCCGGATCAGGCAGGCGCGGGCCGCCTTCGACACGGAAGCCATAGCGCGTGCCCGCGGGCAGAGCGGGCACATCCAGGGTAAAATAGCCGGCCTCGACGGC
>CAXBHD010000003.1:0-40797 GCA_963975335.1 uncultured Devosia sp.
GGAGACGCCCAGCTTTGGACGTCGATCAAAGGAGCGTCTTGGGAGGAGCGCCTTGTGCTGACAACATTGCACGAAGCGTGCCAAGTGGGGTTCGGCCGGATTAAGGCTGAAATATCAGGGCATTGGCTCCTGGCGCAGAATCTCCTGCATAACCGCAGCTCAGGCGCCAAGGCTCAAAACAGCGCCGTCCTGCACATTTTATGGACAGACTTCATCTCAGCCTAAAAAGTGGCGGCGTCAGTTTGGCGACTGTTGCGCGATGTAATTGTCGAGCGCGGCGGGATCAAAGACCTGGCCGTCAAAGAACCGGTCTGGCCCCATGGCCAGTGCTCCGCTGGTGCCGGGGATATCATAGGGGCCGGCATGGGTGCCGTCGCTCTTGTCGTCATCCAGCGGAACATTGGCGCCCAGCGGCGCCAGGGCGGCGCGATAGAGGTCCGGGCGGAAGCAGGCGGCCGCCACGGCGGCATGCTCCGGACTGGCTGTGACCTGGCCCCAGCGCACCATCTGCGCATAATACCAGAGCGCATGGCTCTTCCAGGGAAAGTTGGCGGCGCTGGCATGGGGGATGAAATGGTCGGGCACCTGCACCATCGCGCCATTGCCGGTATCGAACTGGCCGCTCAGCGCCCGCCCGACAATGTCCGGGCTGGCATCGAGATAGGCCGAGCCGGCCATGATCTCAGCGGTTTCGGCATGATGGGCCGGGTCGGCGCACCATTGCCCGGCGCGGTAGATGGCGCGGATGACGGCAGCCACCGTATCGGCATGCTCGGCCGCCCAGGCGGTGCGCATGCCGATCACCTTGTCCGGGCTCGACTGCCAGATCGAGGCCTTGGTGGTCAGCATATGGGCGCCCTTGCTGGCAACGCCGATGCTGTTCCACGGCTCGCCGACGCAATAGCCGTCAAGCCCGCCGCTTTCGAGCGCATCGGGCAGCAAAGGCGGCGGCAGGACGACGATTTCGATGTCCTGGTCGGGGCGAATGCCGCTGGCGGCCAGCCAGTAACGCAGTTCGTAATTATGCGAGGAGGTCTGGTGCACGACGCCAAAGCGCAGTTTTCGCGGCGAATTGGCCACTACCCGCGCCAAAGCCATGCCGGCCGGGCCGGCCGCCAGATCGCCCGGCGCGCCCTGGTCGGCCAGCTGGCGCCAGAGGGCCGCGCTGACGGTAATGGCATTATTGCCCAGGCCGAGCACGACCGGCGCGATCATCGGCGTGGCCAGCGGCGTAAGGCCCAGGCTGGCCGCCAGCGGCATGGGCGCCAGCATCTGGGCAATGTCGAAATGGCCCAGCTCGGCCCGGTCGCGGATATTGGCCCAGCTGGTCTCGCGCACCAGGTGCAGATCGAGCCCCTCGGCTTCGGCAAAGCCCTTTTCGCGCGCCAGCACCAGCAGCACGCTGTCGAGCAGGGGCAGGAAACCGGCGGTGAGATGGGTGGTGGACATGGGGGACAATCCTATGGGCCGAGCAGGTCGGCGGCGGTGACCAGGCTCTGGGCGATGTCGACCATCCTTCGGTTCTGGTTCATGGCGGTGGAGCGCAACAGGCCATAGGCATCGGCCTCGCTGAGGCCGCGGCTCTTCATCAGAATGGCCTTGGCCTGGTCGATCAGCTTGCGGTCTTCGAGCTCGCTGCGCGCCTGTTCGAGCTCGCGCGTCAGCTTGGCAAAGGCATTGAAGCGCGAAATCGCCATATCGAGGATGGGCTTGACGCGCTCCTTCTTGAGCCCGTCCACCACATAGGCCGAGACGCCGGCCTCGACAGCCTTTTCGATCATGGTCGTGTCGGAGCGGTCGACAAACATGGCGATCGGCCGCTGAATGGCGCGCGACAGCGAAAAGAAATGCTCCAGCGTATCGCGCTTGGGGTTTTCCAGATCGATGACGATGACATCGGGGGCAGTGGCCGCAATGGTGCGCGCCACCTCGTTGACATCGTGGATCGTGGCGACGCGGCTATGCCCGGCCTCGCGCAGCCCATCCTCGATGATGGCGGCGCGGATGCGGTTTTCATCGATGATCAGAATGGACAGATCGGGCTTGGACATTGCCGACAGTTAGGGCAATGCCCGCAATATCTGCAAGCCCAGAATCTGCACATTTCCTATGCAGTTGTGGCGGCGGCCTCATTGCGCCAGCTGAACTGGGGCGAAAAGCCCAGCATCCGCTTGGCTTTCTCAATGGAGAGCAGGGTACCATTGGTGGTGAGGTTCCCCTTGATCTCAACGCCGGGAAACACCTCGGCCAGCAGCGACATATTGGAGCGGCTCATCACCGTATCGGCATTGGCGATGATGAAGGCCTCAAAGCCGGTAAACTCGGCCTGGATGCAGCGCCGCACCGCCTGGGCCCCATCACGGGCATCGATATAGCCCCAGAGATTCCATTTGCGCGCCATTGGGTCGGCATCGAATTTGCCAAATTTTTCATAGTCTTGCGGGTTCATCACATTGGAGAACCGCAGCGATGAAATGCGCAGTTGCGGATCCCAGCGGCAGAACTGGGCAGCCATGGTTTCATCGAGCAGCTTGCCCAGCGAATAGGCCGATTCCGGACGGGGATAATAGTCCTCGTCGACCGGGGCATAGGGCGGCGGGGTGTCGAAGGGCAGGCCCAGCACGGTTTCGCTCGAGGCCAGGGTAACATTGCGGATTCCGGCCAGCCGGCAGGCTTCGAGGATATTGTAGGTCGCGGGGACATTATTGGCGAAGGTGGTGGCATTGGGGGCAATGCCGGGGGCGGGAATGGCCGCCAGATGCACCACGGCGTCAAACGGCCCGCCGCGCTCGTCGACGCCGCCCATGACAGCCGATACGACCTGGCCGAAATCGGTGAGGTCGATCTTGACGCTGGGGCAGATCTTGTCGGGCAAAGCGTGCTGGTCAAGATTGAGCACGTCATAGCCATGGGCCACCAGATCCTTGAGCACCGCTTGCCCAAGCTTGCCGCTGCCACCCGTCACCAATATCTTGGCCATTGCCGTCTCCTCCATAAATCGGGGTTAGTTTTCCCGTTATGGCCAGCGTGACATCAAAGCCCGGTGCTGCCAACCGTTCTGCGGCCATTCGATCCTACCTGACTGCCTGATGACCAAAGTGGCCAAGCGCAGGCAATCATGTTGACTTTTCTGGTTCTGCCCTGTTCTGACAGAGGCGTTGACCGGAGATCATGCTGATGGATGCCAATCCCATTCTCGCCCAGACCATGCGGGGCAACTGGGTCGAAAACCGCCATCGCGGCGCCTATGTGGTGATCGATGCCGACGGCATCATCATCGCTTCGGCCGGCGATATCGAGCGGGCGGTGTTTCCGCGCTCGGCCATCAAGTCGATGCAGGCTCTGGCCATCTTTGCCCGCCATGCCGATAGCCAGTTTCACCACAGTCCGGAGGAACTGGCCCTGGCCTGCGCCTCCCATACCGGCGAAGACGTGCATACCGGCGTGGCCAGCGGCCTGCTGGAGCGGCTGGGCCTGTCGGCCGCCGATCTCGAATGCGGCGCCCACCAGCCGCTTGACGCGGCGGCGCGCGCGGCTTTGCGGGCGCGCGGCGAAGAACCATCGAGCCTGCACAATTCCTGCTCGGGCAAGCATTCGGGCATGCTCAGCGTCGCCAAGGCCATGGGCGTGCCGACCGCGGGCTATGTCAATCGCGATCATGCGGTGCAGGTCCAGGTGCGCGCGGTGATCGAGGCGGTGATCGGCGAGCCGCTGAGCGAAGCCAGATGCGGCACCGATGGCTGCTCCATTCCCACTTTTGCGGCCCCGCTGCGCGCCTTTGCCCGCGGCTTTGCCCGCATGGCGACCGGCCATGGCCTGTCGACCGAGCTGGCCAAGGCGGCCGAACGCCTGTTCGATGCGGCCACCACCCATCCGCATCTGGTGGCGGGCACCGGCCATCCCGATACGCTGATCATGAAGGCCTTCAAGGGCCGGGTCATGCAGAAATATGGCGCCGACGGCGTGCAATGCGGCGCCATCGGCGACAAGGGCTGGGGCTATGCCCTCAAATGCGATGACGGCAATATTGCCGCCTCGCTGGCCATGGTCGCCGCCCTGCTGCTCGAGATTGCCGACCCCGATGCCGAGCAGCGCGCTTTGCTAGAAGGCTATGCCAACCAGCCGATCAAGAGCGTCCGCGGGGCCGTGGTGGGCGACATGCGCGCGGTTGCCGTCCGGGCCTAGGCAGACCTATTTGCGGCGACGCCGATAGACGTCGAGCAGCTTGGCGCCGAGGCCCAGGCCGCGCCGGCGTGGCCGGGCCCGATCCTCTTCGACAATGGCCAGGCCGGCGGCAATGGTCTTGCCCGCCTCGTCGACCTCGCGCACGACCAGCTCGACGGCGCCTACGGCTACCCGGTCGCCCACTTCAGCATGGCCGCCGACGCGGCTGGCAATGAATTCGGCAATAGTCGCCTCGGCGACATCGCTGGGCAGGGGGGCCCCATACATTTCCGCCAGCGTCTGGGCCGACTGGGCCGGATCGATATCGAACACGCCAAAGAAATCGCGGTCATCATCGGCAACCGCGGTCGGGCCGGCAAACAGCCGGTCGAGCAGGCGCACGAAGCGCGGCGCGGTAAAGACATAGACATTGTCGCCCGGCTGCAGCTGGCGCACATGCTGATACCGCATGGACTGACCGTCACGGATGATCAGCGAGGGGCGCGACCAGCGGGGCAGGCGGGCGCCACGGGTGACCGGACTGCCCTTGGCAACCCTGTAGACCACCAGTTCGTGATTGGCCGTGCCGGGCAGTTCGAGCTCGACGCGATCAAGCGGCCCGACCGTGGGCGGCACGATCAGCCGCAGCCAGCGCGCCATCGGCCTGATCGTCCAGCCCTGGACGATCAGCGACACCAGCACCACGATAAAGACGGTGTTGAAATAGAGCTGGCCATTGGGCAGCTCGGCAATGACCGGCAGGATGGCCAGCAGGATCGACACTGCCCCGCGCAAGCCGACCCAGCCGACAAACACCTGCTCGCGCAGGCGGAAGCCAAAGGGCAGCAGGCAAAGCCAGACGGCAATCGGCCGGGCCACCAGGATCAGCACGCCGGCCAGCAGCAGGGCGCCGGGGGCGGCGGCCATGAATTCGGAGGGCGCCGCGTAGAGCCCCAGCATGACGAACATGACAATCTGCGCCAGCCAGGTCATGCCGCCCTGGAAGCGGCGCAGCCCATCGGCGCCGCGCAATTTGCGGTTGCCGGCGACGAGGCCCGCCACATAGACGGCGAGAAAGCCGCTGCCGCCCAGAATGCCGGTCAGGGCAAAGACGAAGAGGGCGGCGCCCAGGACCAGAACCGGATAGAGCGCCCCTTCGAGGTCGATGCGGTTGACGACCGTGGCGATCAGCCAGCCGCCGCCCAGGCCAAAGACCACGCCCAGCCCCATCTGCTGGACAAAGCCGATAATGACGCCGGCATTTGGCGTGCCGAGGCCGGCGGCAATCATTTCCACCAGCATCATGGTCAGAAAGATCGCCATCGGATCGTTGGAGCCCGATTCCACTTCGAGCGTGGAGCGTACCCGGTCCTTGACGGTGATGCGGCCAATACGCAGCAGGAAGAAGACCGCCGCCGCATCGGTCGAGCCGACAATGGCGCCGATCAGCAGCGATTGCAGCACGCCAAGGCCCAGAAAGAGGTGGGCGGCGATACCGACAATGCCGGCCGTGAACACCACGCCGAGCGTGGCCAGGGTGATGGCCGGGCCGGCCGATTGCCGGAACGAGCGGATCGAGGTGCCAAAGCCGGAATCAAACAGGATGACGGCCAGCGCCAGGCTGCCAACGAAATAGGCCGAGCCCGCATCGCTGAACTGCAGCCCGAGACCATCCTCACCGGCGGCCAGGCCGACAAACAGAAAAACCAGCAGCAGGGGCGCGCCGAAGCGGAACGCCGCCAGGCTGGTGAAGATCGAGGCGACCAGCAGTCCGGAGCTGACCAGGATGATCAGGTAAATCCAGTCGACCACGGGCTTATCCTCCTTGCAGGCTGTGGGCTTTAGTGGGTGAAGGCGGCGATGATCTCGTCGGGGCTCCTGGCCTCGCGTAGCGCCTGCACGGTATGGGGCGCGCGCAGCGCCCGGGCGAAACTGGCCAGCCCTTCGAGATGGGCCTTGGTGTCACCGGCCGGCGTCAGCAGCATCAGGATGAGATCGACCGGCCCGTCATCGGCCGCCGCATAGGGTACCGGCGCCAAGGGCCGGACAAAGATCGCCACGGTGCGATCAAGGCCCTCAAGCTGGGCATGCGGAAAGGCTATGCCCGCCCCGATCGCGGTGGAGCCCAGCTTTTCCCGCGCCGCCAGAGCATGGCGGCAGAGATCGGCGCTCGACATGCACTTTTCGCTTACCCGGTCCGACAGGAAGCGCAGCACGTCTTTTTTGCTGGCCAGCGCCACGTCGAGATAAACATCGGCGGCCTGCAGCAGGTTGGTAATACCCATCTGTGTCGTCTCCGCTGTCGTGGCCGGCCATTGCTTGCCCGACCGTGTCTTTCATTGAGGACTGGCATCTCGATGGGAGGCAGCCCGGGAATGGCCGCCCAGGGGCGCCCAGCCGCGATGATCAATGCGGCCCTGTGTACAAATGCACTTAGGACGTCACGCCGCCCATGTCGATGATCGATTGTCCCACCGGCCACAATGCCGCGGTGGCGCGCCTTCATCGCTATTGGAAAACCCAGTTACGAGTTGTCGCCCGCCAATGCTGGCGGCTATAAGAGCGCAACTTTCAAGGTGGTTGCCATGCTCGTTGACGACAAGATCTTTCTGGGCACCAGCACGCAGCCCGAATATGTCGCGCTCAAATATGGCAATCGGCATGGCCTGGTGACCGGCGCGACCGGCACCGGCAAAACGGTGACGCTGCAGGTGCTGGCCGAGGGCTTTGCCGCTGCCGGGGTGCCGGTCTTTGCCGCCGACATCAAGGGCGACCTCAGCGGCGTCGGCAAAATGGGCCGGGCCCAGGGCTGGCAGACCCAGCGCGCCAGCGATATCGGCTTTACCGAATTCCAGGATGCCGTCTTTCCGGTGATCTTCTGGGACCTGTTCGGGCGCCAGGGCCATCCGATCCGCACCACCATTTCGGAAATGGGCGCGCTATTGCTGAGCCGGCTGCTTTCGCTCAACGACACCCAGGAAGGCGTGCTCAATATCGCCTTCAAACTGGCCGATGACGAGGGTCTGCTGCTGCTCGATCTCAAGGATCTGCGGGCGCTGCTGGTCAATGTGCAGGAACGCGCCAAGGAGATTTCCGCGACCTATGGCAATGTCTCGACCGCCTCGATCGGCGCCATCCAGCGGGCGCTGCTGGTGCTCGAACAGCAGGGCGGGGAGAATTTCTTCGGCGAGCGGGCGCTCGAGATTGCCGACCTGATGCGCACCGACCGCGACGGGCGCGGCTTTATCTCCATTCTCGCCGCCGACGACCTGATGCAGTCGCCAAGGCTCTATTCCACCTTCCTGCTCTGGCTGCTGAGCGAGCTTTTTGAAGAACTGCCTGAAGTGGGCGATCTCGATCGGCCCAAGCTGGTCTTCTTTTTCGACGAGGCCCATCTGCTGTTCGACGACGCGCCCAAGGCGCTGATCGACAAGGTCGAGCAGGTGGTGCGGCTGGTGCGCTCCAAGGGCGTGGGCGTCTATTTCGTGACGCAGAATCCGGTCGACATTCCCGAATCGGTTCTGGCCCAGCTCGGCAACCGGGTGCAGCACGCTTTGCGCGCCTATACCCCACGCGAGCAGAAGGCCGTGCGTGTCGCCGCCGAAACCTTCCGCCCCAATCCGGACTTTTCGACCGAGGACGTCATTACCCAGCTCGGTATCGGCGAGGCTCTGGTTTCGGTGCTCGAAAGCAAGGGTGTGCCATCCATGGTCGGCCGCACGCTGATCCGGCCGCCCTCGGCCCAGGTCGGGCCGATCCTGCCGGCCGAGCGGGCGGCGATCATCGCCGGCTCGCCCGTGGCCGGGCTCTATGACACCGTGATCGACCGCGATTCCGCCTTCGAGACGCTGTCGCGCAAGGCACGTGACCAGCAGCTGGCCGAGCAGCGCCAGCAGGCAGAGGAAGCCGAGCGCAAGACGGCGGAGCGGACCTATCAGGACGGACCGGCGCCGCGTCGTTCCACCCGGCAGACCCCGGCCGAGGCGGCGATGAATTCACTGGCCCGCACCGTGGCCAACCGGCTGGGCAGCGCCCTGGTGCGCGGCATTCTGGGCAGTCTGAAGCGGGGACGATGAACATGGAACTGAGCAAGACCGGCCCGATCCTGGCCATTTTCGCCTCGAGCAAGGGTCCTGGCGACGCCGAGCGCGTCTCGCTGATGAGCCAGACCGGCAGCTATTTTGCCAAGCGCGGCGCGCAGATCCTGTGCCTGGCCGAGAACGGCAATCTACCGATCCCGCTGATCACCGCCGCCCGCGCCGCCGGTGGCGCCGTGCAGATCGTCGCCGACACCACGATCGTGCTGCCGCCCGCGCTGAGCGGGGTGAATATGGAAGTGCTGGAGGATCAGGCGGCGCGCTTTGCCCGTGTTTCCGAACTGGCCGTTGGCCTTGTGGCGCTGCCCGGCTCGCTGGCCTCGGCAACCGAAATGTTCGGCGTCTGGTCGGCCGGCAAGACGGCGGGCCGGAGCCGGCCGGTGATCATGCTCAACCGCCACAAGGCCTTCGAGGTCATGCGCGGCTATGCCGCCGATGTGCTCTCGCCCGGTCTCAAGGGCTATGACAAGGCCATCCAGTTCGCCGATACGGTGGAAGACCTGTGGAGCCGGATCAGCCGCATGGTCGAGGGGCGCTAGGGACTTTGCAGCGCGCGCCGGCGCCCGGCGCGCGGCCGGCTAGTGCTGCAGGCCCGGATGCAGGGGGCGGCGGCGGTCGGGAAACAGCGGCACGACATTGTCGCTGGCGCGGCGCGTCGGGGTCGAGGTGGCAATAGGGGTAAAGATGCGGTCGCGGCGCTCGGGACCCCGATAGCCGCCCAAAGTGCCCACCACGCTGCGGGTGCGCAGCCGGATCTGGATGCGCGACAGCAGATGACGCGGCGACATCGGCTTGATGATGACCTCGTCAATGCCGGCGCTGATGGCCTGGTGGCGCATGGGCGGGGTAATGCGGCGCGTCAGCGCGATCACCGGAACGTCCTGGCTGAGCAGGTCGCCATTGAGCCGGATGCTCTCGACCAGTTCATGCGCCGGCCGCTCTTCCCGGTCGAAATCGCAGACCAGCATATCGATCGGCGCCAGGCGCATATAGGCGATCAGCTCGACTTCGCTCTCGAACAGACGAACCTTGAGCAGGGGGTCGCCGGCAACCACCATCGCCAGCAGGGACGATAGGGCTGGGCTTGCCGCAATAATGGCAACGACCTTGGCTGGCTGAATCACGGGCACCCCTCAAATAGTAAACAAAGCGTTACCATGCTCTGCCGGACTGTAGAAGGGGTGGCGGCCAATCTGGCAAAAACGGCGTGGAAAACCGCGCGCGCCGCGGGCCTGGCCTGGCGGGACGGGGCCTGGCGCCGGCCAAGGAAAAGCCCGCCAGCGCGGGCGCTGGCGGGCTTACTGATGGACGAAAACCGCTTAGCGGGCTTCGTCGAACAGCGTCTCGACATGTTCCCAGTTCACCAGGTTGTCGAACCAGGCTTCGAGATATTTCGGCCGGGCATTGCGGTAGTCGATGTAATAGGAGTGCTCCCAGACGTCGACGCCCAGCAGGGGATGGGCATTGTGGATCAGCGGCGACTCGCCATTGGCGGTCTTGGAGACCTCGAGCTTGCCGTCCTTGAGCGACAGCCAGGCCCAGCCCGAGCCGAACTGGGTGGTGCCGGCGGCGATGAAATCGGCGCGGAACTTGTCAAAGCCGCCCAGATCGCTGTCGATGGCAGCAGCCAGCTTGGCGGGAAGCTTGTTGCCGCCGCCATTGGGCTTCATCCAGTTCCAGAAATGCACATGGTTGTAATGCTGGCCGGCATTGTTGAACAGGCCGGCATTCTTGCCATGCGATTCCTTGACGATGTCCTCGAGCGGCAGGATTTCCAGCCCCGAGCCTTCCAGCAGCTTTTCGCCATTGGTGACATAGGCCTGGTGATGCTTGTCGTGGTGATATTCGAGGGTTTCCGCCGACATATAGGGGCCCAGGGCATCATAGGCATAGGGCAGGGCTGGCAGGATGAACTTGGTGGTCATAGGAGCCTCCATTGGCAAAACGCTGAAAATCCGGCTCAAGCTATAAGCCGATTGTGACGGCACAACAATCAGTTGGGCCGCAATGATCCGTCGAGGTCGACGGCATTGAGGGCAAAGGCGTAGCACATCGCCGTCTCCTTGAGCCGGTCGAAGCGCCCTGAAGCGCCGCCATGGCCCGCCCCCATATTGGTGCGCAGGTATAACGGGGCGTCACCGAGCTTGGTTGCCCGCAACCGGGCTACCCATTTGGCCGGCTCCCAATAGGTGACGCGCGGATCGGTAAGCCCCGCCAGGGCAAAGATCGGCGGATAGTCCTGCGCGGCCACCTGCTCATAGGGCGCATAGGCGGCGATGCGGGCATAGTCCTCGGCTGAGGCCAGCGGATTGCCCCATTCGGGCCATTCGGGCGGCGTGAGCGGCAGGGTCTCGTCGAGCATCGTATTGAGCACGTCCACAAAGGGCACCTGGGCCAGGATGCCGCCCCAGAGTTCGGGCCGCAGATTGGCAATGGCGCCCATCAGCATGCCGCCGGCCGAACCGCCCTGGGCCACGATGCGACCCTTGGCGGTGTGACCGGTCGCGATCAGCATCTCGGCGGCGGCGATGAAATCGGTGAACGTATTGCTCTTGTGCTCGCGGCGGCCCTGCACATACCAGCGATAGCCCTTTTCCATGCCGCCGCGGATATGGGCGATGGCATAGACAAAGCCGCGATCGACCAGCGACAGTGCCGAGATGGAAAAGCTGGCCGGCATGGACATGCCATAGGCGCCATAGCCGTAAAGCAAAGCCGGGGCCGAGCCATCGAGCGGGGTGCCCTTGCGATAGAGCAGCGTCACCGGCACCTGCTCGCCATCGGGCGCGGTGGCAAAGAGGCGCCGCGTCTCGTAATCATCCGGATTGTGTCCGGAGGGCACTTCCTGCTCCTTGAGCAGGGTGCGGCTGCCGGTCTCCAGATCGACATCATAGGTACGCGAGGGCGTGGTGGGCGAGGAATAGGTGAGGCGGAATACCGAAGTGTCGAACTCGTAGCCCACCGACATGCCCAGGCTATAGGCCTCCTCGGCGAAATTGACGGTCTCTTCCTTGGCCGTGCGCAGATCGCGCACCACGATGCGCGGCAGGCCCTCGAAACGCTCCAGCCGCAGCAGGTGATTCTTGATGACGATGGTGTCCAGAATCAGCACGCCCTGGATATGGGGCACCAGATCGGTCCAGTTTTCGGCGCCCGGATTGTCCACCGGCGCGGTGACGATCTTGTAGTCCTCAGCCCCGTCGGCATTGGTGCGGATATAGAGCAGGCCGTCGCGCTCCTCGATATCATATTCGCGATCGGTCACCCGCGGCGCGACAAGCCGTGGTTCGCCGCCGGTCTCGGCATCGATCAGCCAGCATTCGCTGGTCTGGTGATCATGCGCGTCGATGACGATATATTTGTCGCTCTGGGTGCGGCCGACGCCGACGAAAAAGCCGGGATCGCGTTCTTCAAAGATGATCGGGTCAGCGGCCTGGTCGGTGCCGATCACGTGCAGGCGCACGCGATAGGGGCGATGGTTGTCGTCATATTCGGTATAGTAGATGGCCGTGCTGTCATTGCTCCAGACATAGGAGCCGGCGGTCTCGGCGATCACCTCGGCGCTGTCGCTGCCGGTCTCGAGATCGCGGATGACAATGTCATAATATTCCGAGCCGGCGCGGTCGGCGGCCCAGGCCAGGTAGCGGTGGCTGCGGTCATGCTCGGCCCCGGCAAAGCCGAAATAGCCCTCGCCGGCCTCGACATTGCAGTCGAGCAGCACCGTCTCGGCGCCACCATTGCGGGCCGTGCGCACGATCTGGGGATATTGCTGGCCCTCCAGCATGCGCGAATTATAGGCATAGGGGCCGTCCGGGGTCGGGATGCCGCTATCGTCTTCCTTGATGCGACCGCGAATCTCCTTGTAGATCGTCTCCTGCAGCGCCGCGGTCGGGCCGCCGAACTCGGCCTCGTAAAAGGCGTTCTCGGCATCGAGATAGGCGCGGATTTCCCCGTCCAGCGTATCGGGCTTTTGCATCACTTCCTGCCAGTTGGGCGCGCGCAACCAGTCATAGGGGTCGTCGCGCTCGATATTGTGCACGGTCACGACATGGGCTTTGCGGGCGGCAAGGGGTGGGGTGGTCTTGGTCATCACGGATCCAGGCTGGGCAGGCGGCCGGCAAGAGGGCGCGGGCGGGGGAGGGCTGTGACCCCAGACATAGGGTGGCCGCGCGCCGATTGCCAGCGCGACGATTTCCCCAGTTGATGCCGCCCCATTGTCGCACCAGGACCGTTTTGCCTTGTCCCGGGCGGCCCAGTGGTTAAGTTGCGGGAGAACACAGCCGCCGCAAGGCGCGACGGATCATGGAGTTTCACCTTGGGGCCAGACATCGACGCGAGCATTGCCCTGGTGGCCATTGCGCCATTCATCGCGGCCGCGCTGGCGCCCCTGCTGCACCGCTATGTCGCCCCCTTCTCCGGCTGGCTGCTGGCTTTGGTCCCCGCCGCCATCTTCGCCTTTCTGCTGACCCTGATCGAGCCGGTACTGGCCACCGGGGCGGTTTCGGCGCGCATCGGCTGGGTGCCGGCCTATGGTCTGGACCTGTCGTTTTTCGTCGACGGGTTGAGCCTGACCTTTGCCCTGACCATTTCGGGCATCGGCGCGCTGATCATCATCTATTCGGGCGCCTATCTGGCCGGCCACGCCCATCTCGGGCGGTTCCTGGCGTTTCTGCTCGCCTTCATGGGCGCCATGCTGGGCCTGGTGCTGGCCGACAATATGCTGGCGCTGTTCGTCTTCTGGGAACTCACTGCCGTCACCTCCTTCCTTCTGATCGGCTTTGATGCGGTGCGCGCGGCGGCGCGGCGTGGCGCCATCCAGGCTCTGGTCATCACCAATATCGGCGGCATGGCGCTGCTGGCCGGCGTCATCCTGGTGCAGCAGCTGACCGGCACCTGGGAGCTCAGCACGCTGAGCGGGCTTGAGGGTGGCCTGCAGAGCCATGGGCTTTACGGCCTGGTGCTGGGCTTTTTCCTCGTCGCCGCCTTCACCAAATCGGCGCAGTTCCCGCTGCATTTCTGGCTGCCCAATGCCATGGAAGCGCCAACGCCGGTTTCGGCTTTCCTGCACTCGGCCACCATGGTGCAGGCCGGGGTTTATCTTCTGGCCCGCACGACGCCCTGGCTGGGCGGCACCATGGCCTGGACCACGATCCTGGTCTGCTTTGGCGGCGTCACCCTGCTCTGGGGCGCGCTGGGCTCGCTCAAGCAGACCGACCTCAAGCAGATGCTGGCGCAGTCGACCATTGCCTCGCTGGGGCTTCTGGTCCTGCTGATCGGGCTGGGCACCGAGACCGCCATTGCCGGCATGGTCATCTATTTCGTCGCCCATGCGCTCTACAAGGCCGGGCTGTTCATGGTGGTAGGCGCCATCGACCACGAGGCCGGCACGCGCGACATTACCGTTCTGGGCGGGCTGTCGGGCAAGATGCCGGTGACCTTCACTGCGGCCCTGCTGGCCGGGATTTCGATGTTCGGCCTGCCGCCGGCCATTGCCTTCTTCGCCAAGGAGGAAATGTATCTCTATCTGCTCTCGCCCCAATGGCAGGACCTGGCTGTGCTGGTCGTGCTGATCGCGGGCAATGCCCTCTTGGCCGCGGTGGGCGCCCTGGTGGTGATCAAGCCCTTTCTGGGCCCGGCCACCACGACGCCCAAGGCCGCCCATGAAGCCCCGCTCGGCCTGCTGGCGGGCCCGGTCATCCTGGGCGTTGTCGGTATTGTTGCGGCCTTGCTGCTGGACGGGTTCAGCCAGATCGTGCTCGAGCCGGCGGCAACCGCCATTCGCAACGAGCCTTTCGTCAGCCACCTGACCTGGCTGCTCGACCTCACCAGTCCGGTGATCTGGCTGTCGGTGCTGACCTGGCTGCTTGCCGTTCTGGCCTATAGCCGGGCCGCCCAGATCCGCACCCTGCTGCGCCGCTTCGACACTGCCCTGGGCTGGACCGCCGATACCGTATTCGACGCCGTCATGTTCGGCCTGATCCGCTTTGCCGCGGCGCTCACCCGGCTGCTGCATCACGGCCGGCTCGAGGTCTATATGGTGACCGTCTTTGCCATGCTGGGGCTGGCGCTGGTCGTGCCGCTGTTTGGCCTGGGCGGCATCAATGCCCTGTGGCCGACGGCCGAGCTGGGCGACTGGTCCGCCAAGCTGGCCTGGCCGCAGCTCTATATCCATGAATGGGGCGTGGTGGTGCTGGCGGTGCTGGGGCTGGGCGCAGTCGTGGCAGCCCCCAACCGGCTCTATGCCATTCTGGCACTGGGCCTCCAGGGCACCAGCGTGGCGCTGATCTTCCTGCTGTTCGGCGCCCCCGACCTGGCCTTTACCCAGCTGATGGTGGAAATTCTCTCGGTGGTCATCCTGGCCCTGGTCATGACCCGGCTCAACCTGGACGAACGCGACCACCGGCCCTTCGAGGACTGGGCGCGCGACGGCACGCTGGCTTTGGTCTGTGGCGCCGGCGTCAGCCTGCTGCTCATGGTGGTGCTTTCGGGCACGCTCGACACCCGGCTGTCCGATTTCTTCACCGCCACCAGCGTGCCGATCGCGCATGGCGCCAATATCGTCAATGTCATCCTGGTCGATTATCGCGGCTTTGATACGCTGGGCGAGATTTCCGTGCTCATGGCCGCCGGCATTGCCATCCTGGTGCTGGTGCGCAGCAGTCGCAAGGGCCGGCTGGTATCGCCATCCTCGCCGCCACCGGCGCCGGCCCGCGGCTGGGTCAGCAAGGCCAGCGCCGAGCCGGTGCCGGCAACCAGCCAATCGATGCCGCCGGCGGGCGGCTCGACCAAGCCGGCCAAGCCGCGTGCCCCCCGCGCCGCCAAGCCGGCAGCCAAGAGCACGGACAAGCCGGCCAAAACCAGCAAACCGGCAGCAAGCGGAGCAGGGGCACCGGCAAAGCCGGCTTCCCGCCGCAAGAGGATCACGCCATGAACACCGTCATCTTCCGCACCATCGCGCCGATGATCGTTTCCACCGTGCTGGTATTCTCCGTCTATATCTGCCTGCGTGGCCACAATGAGCCGGGCGGCGGCTTTATCGGCGGCCTGATCGCGGCCTCGGCCATTGCCATTCTGGGCATGGCCACGAGCGCTGCCGAGGCGCGCCGCGCCCTGCATGTGGACCCGCT
This sequence comes from uncultured Devosia sp., assembly GCA_963975335.1. Taxonomy (GTDB): domain Bacteria; phylum Pseudomonadota; class Alphaproteobacteria; order Rhizobiales; family Devosiaceae; genus Devosia. Next base: position 15,389 of record CAXBHD010000003.1, read on the forward strand.
GGCCATTGCCGGCATCGGCGTCCTGCTGGCGGGGCTATCGGGCCTGCTCTCGGTCTTTAACGGCAACCCGTTCATGACCAGCATCTGGCTCTATCTCGATATCGGTGGCTCCACCGTGCCGTTTTCCACGCCCCTGGTGTTCGATATCGGCGTCTATTGCGTCGTCTTTGGCACACTCGCTTCGATTGCCCTGGCACTCGAAGGCGACGACACGGAAGAACTATGATGGACTATGTTGTTGCCGCCCTGGTGGGCTGCTTTGTTGCCGTCGGCATCTATATGCTGCTGTCGCGCTCGCTGATCCGCATGCTGCTGGGCATCGTCATCCTGGGCAATGGGGTGAACCTGACCATCTTCACCGCCGGCCGGCTGATGCGCGACATCGCCCCGATCGTTCCGGCCGGGCTCGATCAGCCCGAGGGGCCGATCGCCAATCCGCTGCCGCAGGCGCTGGTGCTGACCGCCATCGTTATCGGTTTCGCGCTGTTCTGCTTTCTGCTGGTGCTGGCCTATCGCGCCTACCAGACGCTCGACGCCGACAATACCGATACCATGCGCGTGGCCGAACCCGAGCACGCCCCCAACCCGCCCCTGAGCTACTGAGATGGAGCCCGCCCTGCCGACCGCCACGATCGATACTCTCACCCGGCCAGCCGACTGGGTCATCGTGCTGCCCGTCGTGCTGGCCCTGATGGGGGCGGCGCTGACGCTGATCCTGCGCCAGACGCCGCGGCTGGGCCTGATGCTGGCGCTGCTTGTGGTTGCCGCCATCATCGCCTGCGAGATCACCCTGCTGCAGACCGTGGTCGAATCCGGCCCGGTCAGCATGACCATGGGCAAGTGGCTGCCGCCCTTCGGCATCAGCCTCACGGCCGATGCCTTCGGCGCCAGCTTTGCCCTGGCCGCCGCGGTGGTGACCTTCATCGTGCTGCTCTATGCCGAGGCCGACCGTCCGGCATCGGCGGCCGGCGATGGCTTTCACGCCCTGGTGCTGCTGCTGCTGGCCGGCGTGACCGGATCGTTCCTCACCGGCGACATGTTCAATCTCTATGTCTGGTTCGAGGTGATGCTGATCTCCTCCTTCGGGCTGCTGGTGATCGGCGGCAGGCCGATCCAGCTCGATGGCGCGGTCAAATACGGCTTTCTCAATTTCCTGGCCACCAGCATCTTCCTGCTCTCGCTCGGCCTGCTCTATGGCCTGTTGGGCACGCTCAACATGGCCGACATCATGCGGGTGGCCCCGCTGGCCAATCCGGCGGCCATGGTCGGCGTCGCCGCGCTGATGCTGCTGGCTTTCGGCATGAAGGCGGCCGCTTTTCCGGTCAATGCCTGGCTGCCCGCTTCCTACCATACCCCGCCCGCCGCCGTGGCGGCGCTGATGGCCGGGCTTTTGACCAAGGTGGGCATCTATGCCCTGCTGCGCACCCTGGTCGTGGTGCTGCCCGCCACCCGCGACGTGCTTGAGCCGGTGCTGGTGCTGCTGGCCGTGGCCACCCTGGTGATCGCCCCGCTGGGCGCCATAGCCGAAACCAATCTGCGCCGCGCCATCGGCTTTGTGGTCATCGGCGGCATCGGCGCGGTGCTGGCCGGCATTGCCATGCCCTCGGCCGCCGGCATTGGCGGGGCAGGGCTCTATATATTCCACGCCATGCTGACCATGACCGCGCTCTATCTGGTGGCCGGGCTGATCGAGAAGGAGACCGGCGAGCTCGACACCCGTCGCATGGGCGGGCTCTATGCCAGCAGCGCGCCGCTTTCCGTGCTATTCCTGCTGCTGATCCTGGGCTCGGCCGGCGTGCCGCCTTTGCTCGGCTTCTGGCCCAAGCTGCTGCTGATCGAGGCGGGCCTGGCCGAGGCCAGCTGGAGCGGCAGCGTGCTGGTCGGGGCGCTGCTGGTCAATGCGGTGCTCACCATCATTGCCGGCTCGCGCCTGTGGGCGCATATCTTCTGGCGGGCCGATATCGAGCCGCCATCCGTCCCGGTCGCCCGGCCCGCGCGGCTGCATTACCTGGCTACCGGTGGGCTGGCGCTGCTGATCGTGGCAGCCGGGCTCTGGCCCAATCCGCTGTTTGAGGCCGTGCGCATCGGCGCTGGCGACATGGTCGATCCGGCCCGCTACGGCGCCGCCTTTGGCCTGGCGGAGGTGACCCCATGAACCTGGCTCTGATGATCGCCGGCCTCGCCTTTGTCTGGGCCGCCATTACCGGCAATTTCAGCGCGCTCAACCTGCTGCTGGGTGCCGCCATCGGCGCGGTCACCGCGCTGCTGCTGCGCAATTCCTTTGCCTCGCCCCAGGTGCTGCGGCGCCTGCGCCGCATTGGCGGCCTGATGCTGCTATTTGTCTGGGAGCTGCTGGGCAGCGCCGTGCGCGTGGCCATTATCGTGCTGACGCCCGATCTCAAATCGGCGCTGCGCCCGGCCATCATCGCCTATCCGCTCACCGTCAAATCCGATGCCGAAATCACCCTTCTGGCCAATATGATCACCCTGACCCCGGGCACGCTCAGCATCGATGTCGCCGAAGATCGCAGCGTGATCTATGTGCATGTGCTGCAACTGGGCGACCGCGAGGCGCTGGTCGCCGGAATCGCCAACGGCTTTGAACGCCGCATTCGGGAGATTTTCCTATGAGCCCGGCCATGCTGGTTGACCTCTGCACCATGATTGCCCTCGTCATGCTCACCCTTGCTTTGCTGATCGCCGTGGTGCGCGTCGTGGTCGGCCCGACCCTGGCCGACCGTGTGCTGGCGCTCGACATGATCACTGTGCTCGCCATGGGCTTTGTCGGCGCCATCGCCATTCGTACCGGGCTGACGCTCTATCTCGACATTGCGCTCAGTCTGGCCTTGCTGGGCTTTCTGGCCACCGTGGCTTTTGCCCGCTATATGCTGTCGCGGCTGGCCGGACAGGAGATGGGTTCATGATCGCCGATGCGCTGACCTATCTCGGCTGCGCCTTCCTGCTGCTGGGCGCCGCCTTTGCCCTGCTGGCGGCGATCGGCGTGCTGCGGCTGCCTGACCTTTATACCCGCATGCATGCCGCTTCCAAGGCGGGCGCCGTCGGCGGCGGCATGATTCTGCTGGCAGTGGCGCTGATCAGCCAGGATGGCGCCGTAGCCCTGCGGGCCATACTCGGGACCGGCTTTTTGCTGCTGACCACCCCGGTTTCGGCACACCTGCTGGCCCGGGTTCACCATAGCGGCAAAGATCATAGTCCAGTGAATATGGTAACCGATGAACTCACGCCGCAAACGAGCCCCAATCCTCCTGCATAACCATAGTAGTTAGCAGCATGTTGGCCGCGGTTAATCGGTTGCAGTGTGCAATAAACAGTCCTAGTAGTCTTGTATCGGCGCAACCGTAAGGTTAGTGCCCGGAAAAATTGGAAGGTTGAAATATGAGTGACACCACCGGCGCGACGGTCGGCTATGAGCAAGACCTGATTGAGCTCAGCACAGAAATCGTCTCCGCCTATGTCAGCCACAACGCCCTGAGCCCCAGTGATCTGCCCAAGCTGATCGCCGACGTCCATGGTGCGCTGCGCGGCCTGTCGACAAACGAAGTGGCGCTGCCGGTCGAAGAGCTGAAGCCGGCTGTCCCGGTCCGCAAGTCCGTTGCGCCCGATTACATCATCTGTCTTGAAGACGGCAAGAAGTTCAAATCGCTCAAGCGCCACCTGCGCACGCATTACAACCTCTCGCCGGAAGAGTACCGCGAGAAGTGGGGCCTGCCTGCCGATTATCCGATGGTCGCACCAAGCTATTCGGCCACGCGCTCCAAGCTGGCCAAGGACAATGGCCTGGGCCGCAAGGCCGCCTGAACGCACTCTCCCACGCCAAGAAACGTCGCGCCATTGCCGCATCCCAAGCTGCGGTTAGGCCCCGGCGAGAACGCTGTTCAAGAAGGCCGCCCTCCGGGGCGGCCTTCTGACTTTTGGCGGTCCGTCCGCTGCCGCTTATCCCACTTATCCCCGCCCGCTTGCCAAGCGTCAGAATATAGGAATTAATTCCTTTGTTCTGACGAGGCCAGTTCATGTTTCAGTCCATTGCCCTTTCCGCCATTTCCCGCCTGCCCGTCGCCCCCTGCGCCTGTGACGAGGCCATTGCCCTGATCGCGCGTGAGCGGCACGTGCCCATTCGGCTGCTGGTGCACAAATCGCGCTGCCGCAGCGATACCGCCCGGGCGCGCCAGCTGGCCATGTATCTGTCCCATGTCGTGCTGGGGCGCAGCCTGACCGAAATCGGCGACGCCTTTGGTCGCGACCGCACCACCGTGTCCCATGCCTGCGCCGTCATCGAGGATATGCGCGACGACCCGGCCTTTGATGCCGAGGTCACTGAGCTCGAGCACCAGCTTGAAGCGCAGCGCCATGCGGAGGTCGACAATGCGCATTGACGATAATGGGCTGCTGCGGCTGGCGGCGGCGCGCGACAGCAATGGCACTGCCTTCCTGCAGCCGCATCACCTGCTGGCTGCCAGCCGGCTCGAACGGCTGATCCAGCGGTCCCAGCTGGCGCCGCGTCTGACCATGTCCTATGGCCTGGGCGGCAGCGGCCCGGTGCGCCAGGACGGCAATGTCGCGCTCGATCTCAGCGACAGCGCCAGCGACGCCCGCCAGCGCCTCAACCTGCTGGCGCTTGCCCTGCCGGCCGACTGCTGGGGCGTGCTGTTTGACGTCTGCGGCCTGGGCAAGGGCCTGCAGACCATTGAAACCGAGCGGCGCTGGCCGCGCCGCAGTGCCAAGCTGGTGCTGCGCATCGGCCTCAGCCAGCTCGCCGCCCATTGGGGGCTGGAGGCGCAGGCGCAGGGCGCCGAGCGTGGAGCCGCCCGTGCCTGGCGCAGCGAGCGCCTGCCGATCATCCCGGAGGGCCAATTTTAACTACGTCATGATCGGTAATGTTTGGGCGCGTCGGCGTCATGTTAGGCAGGGCCATGCGACACCGGTTTCTGACAATCCAATATCTGCGTGGCCTGGCAGCGATGCTGGTGCTGGCCTCGCATGCGCTGCTCTATCCGCTGATCGGCGAGCATCTCGGCTATGGCCGGCTCGGCTGGCTCGGGGTCATCCTGTTCTTCGTGATCTCGGGCTTCATCATGGTGGTGGTGACGGGCGAGACCGCCTTTTCCGCTCGCGATTTCCTGCGCCGCCGCTTCATCCGGGTAGTGCCGATGTACTGGCTGGCCACGCTGCTGGCGGCCGCCCTGGCATTGATGGCGCCGCAGGTGTTCAAGACCACGGTCTATGACGGCACCGAACTGGTGCTGTCGCTGCTGTTCATTCCCTTTTACAACGCCGCCAGCCAGGGCTTGCACCCGCTCTACAAGCTGGGCTGGACGCTCAATTACGAGATGTTCTTCTATCTCAGCTTTGCTCTGCTGGGCTTTCTGCGCGTCGGTTCGCGGGTGATCTGGCTGACCCTGGGCTTTGCCAGCCTGGCCGGTCTCGGCCTCATCCTGCAGCCACAGGCGGCGATTCCCCAGTTCTATACCAGCTTCATGCCGCTGGCCTTCTGCGCCGGGGCCTGGCTGGGTCTGGCCACGCTGCGCGGCACGCTGGGCCGACTGTCAAAGCCGGTCTCGGCCATCATTGCCGTGATTGGCCTGCTGGCGCTGATCGAGGGCTTTGCCTGGGATCGCCATCTGGTCGAAGACGGCGGCGCCTTTGTCGGCCTGTTGGTCTTTGCCGCCGCGCTGGTGCTGCTGGCAGTGCGCTTCGAACCGCAGCTGCCGCGGCTGAACCTGTTCGAAGCGCTCGGCGACGCCTCCTACTCGATCTACCTGTCCCATATCTATGTCGTGGCCATTCTGTCCGGCATCGCCTTCCGGCTGCTGGACCCGGGCAATCTGCTCGTGGATCTGCTGATTGCGGGCCTCACCATTGCCGGTGGCCTCGGCCTGGGTCTGCTCCTCTATCGCCGGGTGGAACAGCCGATGCTGGCGCTGGTCAGCGGCCTGCTGGGCGGGCGGCGCAAACCCCCGATACCAGCCCCGGCGCAATAGTCAGTTCAGCGCCGCACCTTCGGCGCGAATTCGGTTGACCATGGCCACCAGGCCATTGGAGCGCTGCATGCCCAGATGCTCGCTGAGGCCAACCTTCTTGAACCAGGCGATGGCATCGGTCGCGGCGATCTCGGCTGCCGGTCGGCCCGAATAGAGCGCCAGCAGCACCGCTACCAGGCCCTTGGTGATGATGGCATCGGACTGGCCCTGGAAGGTCAAGACGGGCACGGCACCCGAATGGTCCACCTGCGACACCAGCCAGACATTGGAGACGCAGCCCTTGACCTTGTTTTCGGCCGTCTTGTCGGTTTCCGGCATCGGCGGCAGGGCCTGTCCGAGCTCGATGAGGTAGTTCAGCCTATCCTCCCAATCATCAAGAAAGGAAAGGTTGTCGGCAATGTCCTGGAAGGCGGCAGGTTCGGTCATGCACCCTATCTAGGTCGCCCGCGCCGGCGCCGCAAGCCGCAAGGGACGCCGCGGGCAATTGGCCGCGCAGCGGGCAGGGCGCAAGAAAAAGCCCCAAGCACGGGGCAGCGTGCTTGGGGCAGGGCCAGGGTCGCTGGAGTAGCTCGCTTGGGGAAACGAGGCAGCCCTGGTGTCACTCTCGGGCGCCGCAGCGCCCGTTAACCCGCCCAGTCCGGCCGGGGCCGGGGGATGGGGGCCAGACTGGTGGTCGGCGATTCATGCATGGGCGTGCCGACCGACGGGGAAGACTGCAATGCTGCCGCGATGACCGTCTTGCCGCCGAGGCAGACCAGGTCGGCACATTCGACCTTGTCGACCTGCTGGCTGACCACTTGCGAGCCGGCCGCCAGGGCCTGCGCAGCCAGTGCCTGGCCATCGGGCAGCTCGACGCCCGGTCGGATCACCATATAGGCGACCGTGAGCCAGAAAACGGAACGAACAACGACAAACATTGGCAAATCCATGATTCCTGCAGGACGGTTATTTCCTGCATGACCAAGGCTAGCCCCACCCGATTAAGCCCGCTTGGGACATTTCGGTAAAATTTTAAGCAAATGCCAGCGGCTCTGGCAGGCTCTGCAACACCTTGTTTACGCTAACCCCAGAAAGGCCCCTCCTGCGGGCGGGCCAAGCCGTTGGCAGCTCCAGATTTAAGCTCGCCTTAGCTCTTCATCGCCAGTGTGAGGACAACAGGACCCGAAGTCTATTCGGGCTGGGCCAGGCGGCTAAGCCGGGCCCGGCGGTGCCCCGGCACCGTCACCGCAGGCGTCGTGATAGTGAGTATTGTGTATATGCGTAGCCTCTTCTCTTACGGCGCAAGCAAAGAGATGCCCCCGGCCATCGCTGGCTCCGGCCATCGGCCGGAAATGCTGCGTCGCAAGACGCTGGCCAACAATTCCCGCATCGCCATCGCCGCCAGTTCCCTGATGATGCCGCTGGCAATCTACTGGCTGATCACCGGCTCGGTTCTGCCCTTCATCCTTGCCTCGGGCGCGCTGGTCAGTGGCCTCGTCACGCTTTCCCTGCACCAGCGCCACGCCTTTGAAGGCGCCGCCGCCGGTCAGGTCTATACCTTGCTGGGCATGGGCCTGGTGCTGACCCTGGCCAATGGCGAGATTGGCGATATCGGCCTGGCCGTTGCCCTCATGGCCCCGGTCCTGGCGGCACTGCTGGGCCGTGCATCGCTGCGCCGGCAAAGCTGGCTGATGGTGCTGGTCGTGGCGGCATTGGGGATCATCGCCGCCGCCCTCGGCCTGCCGGCGCTGCCTTCATCCTCCACCATGACGCTGACCGCTGCCATTACCTTTGTCTTCAGTGTCGGCGTCGTCATCCACAGCGCCAACCGCATCAATTCGGCCTATGAGGTCTATGACAAGGCCCAGATGACCGCCTATCGGCACCTGATCGAGCACGTCCAGGACGCCGTCATCCGCTTTTCCAGCGATGGCGAAGTGCTGCTCGCCTCGCGCTCCTCGGAAGCCCTGTTCGGCTGCCGGCGCTATGAACTGACCGGCAGCGGCCTCGGCGAACGCCTCCATGTCATGGACCGGCCGGCCTATCTCACCGCCTTTGCCGACGCCAATCAGGGCGGCGAAGCGCGCCAGATCGAGGTGCGCATGCGCCAGGACGATCCGCACGCCGCCGGCGCGATGCCGCACTTCCTCTGGGTGGAAGTCAGTCTCTCGCCCGTCATCGATCCGCACACTTCCGGCATGCGCCACGAAGTGGTGGCCCTGTTCCGTGACATTACGCGGCGCAAGGACAATGAAGCTGCCATGCAGCAGGCGCGTCGGGAGGCCGAGGAGGCCTCGAGCGCCAAGTCGCGCTTCCTGGCCACGATGGGGCACGAATTGCGCACCCCGCTCAACGCCATTGTCGGCTTTTCCGAAATGATGACCAGCGGCATTGGTGGCGAACTCTCGCCCACCCATGCCGAATATGCCGGGCTGATCCACCAGAGCGGCAAGCACCTGCTCGAAGTGGTGCGCATGCTGCTCGACATGAGCCGCATCGAGGCGGGCAAGTTCGAGCTGCAGAGCGAGCCTTTCCGGCCCCAGGATATCGTCGAGCCCTGCTTTGCCATGGTCGAGACTCTGGCCGAGCAGCGCGAGGTCCGGCTGATCAGCGCGATCGAGGACAATCTGCCGCTGCTGCATGCCGACGAGCGCGCCTGCCGGCAGATCCTGCTCAACCTGGTGTCCAATGCCATCAAGTTCAGCTATCCCGGCAGCACGGTAAGCGTTACCATGCGGCGCCAGGGGCAGAGCCTGAACCTGTCGGTGATCGACCAGGGCGTCGGCATGGCCCCCGAATCGCTGGCCCGCATCGGCGAGGCCTTCTTCCAGGCCCAGACCGGCCATAGCCGGCCCTATGAGGGCACGGGGCTGGGCCTGTCCATCGTCAAGGGGCTGGTCGACCTGCACGAGGGCACGCTGCGCGCCATGTCCGAGATCGGGGCGGGGACAACCGTGACGGTCTTGCTTCCGCTCAACGGTCCGGCAATAAAGACCGAAGAGACTGCCACCATCACCCCCTTCCGCAGAGAATCAGCCGCCGAACGCAGTACCCCATGGCAAGACGAAAAAAGAAGAGCGCAATGACAGCAAGCACCTTCACTCACCTGCCCCTGGCGGCCGGCAGCGCTGTCGCGGCCCAGCTCGGTCGCGCCGGCCTGTGGGCCCTCTCGCGCTATATGCGGGCGCCGCTGGCCTCGACCGGCCTATTGGCGCTGGTGACCATGACGGCGCTGGCGGGCAGCAATGCCCTCTACTTCCAGACCGCGCGCCATCCCGCGCCCTTCTTTGCGCCTCAGCCAGACGTGCCGGTCGCCATAACCGCGCCAGCCGCGGCGCCGGCGCTGCCACCGCTGCCCTCCGAACGCACCGCCGTGCTGGCCCCGCTGCCCGAAAGCGACACGACAGGCGCCATTGCCGCCCCGGCTGCGACGCCTGCACCCGTCATTCCGGCAGCGCCGGTCGGCAATCGCGATGCCTTTGCCGTGCAGAAGAAACTGACCGAACTGGGCCTGTTCAATGGCACGGTGGACGGCTTTTACGGTCCCATGACCGCCAATGCGATCCGCGCCTTCGAAGAGCGCAACGGGCTCGAACCGACGGGCGCCCTGACCCAGAATGTGGTCGACGCCATCCTCAAGGCCGATGCCGCGGGGCGGGTGCCGGTCGCGCCGCAGGCCGCGGCAGCGCCCCTGCCGGAATCGGCCCCGGTTCGTGCCGCACCCGTCCAGGCAGCTGCACTCACCCCGCCCGCCGCCATCGAACCGGTGGCGCGCGCCACCAGCCCCGACCCGGTCGTCACCGCGGTCGATACGGTGGGCAATGCGGCCGCCGAGACCATCGATTCAATCCTGGCCGCCGTGACCGCGACCTCGCCCGCCGCCGCGGCGACGCCGCCGCGCCCGGCCATGGCCCTGGGCAGTTCGGCCCCGGCAAGCGCCCAGCCCAAGCCCATCCAGGTCGCCTCGATCGAGCCGATGAGCGCGCCCGCACCGGTCGCCGAAGTGGCGGCCCCGCCGGTGGCGACCGCCCGCGAACTGGCCCCGGCCAATGATGTCGAACTGGTCAGCCAGATCCAGCGCGGGCTTGCCAGCCTGGGCTTTTATCACGGCTCGATCGATGGTCATGCCGGCGATTCCACCGCCCGCGCCATCCGCGAATTCGAGAATTTTCACAGCTACCAGCTGACCGGCCAGGTCAAGCCCGACCTGGTCTCGCTGCTGCGCAATGCCGGCGCCTCGATCTAGGTGAGCCTGCTGCGCAGCGACATCTGGTGCGGTGTTTTCGTCAGGCGCCACAATGATCTGGGCCAGATGTGCGTGGTGTCGCGCCGCGGTGATCCCATTGCCGGCCAGGTCTTTATCGAGGTCGATCACCTCGACGGGACGTCTTCCCTCTATACGCCGGCCCCGCTGCTGAGCCGCAGCGACGAGACGGCCGGCCTGGTCTTCCAGCGCCGGCTCTACCGGGTCGAGCCCGCCAAGGTGCGCGAGCGCATCGCCCGCGAGGTGGAGTTCGATCCCGACCTCTGGGTGCTCAGCCTTGACCTGCGCGGCGACGATATCGGTATCGATCTCGCCAAATGATGCGGCAATGCTAACCCGCCCCATGGGGGGCGGGGATAGATTTAGCTGGCGCGCTTGATGCCGATGCGGGCCAGCGCCTCGATGGCCTGTTCCACCACCGGATTATGTGCCGGAGCCAGGCTGGACGGCGTGCGGCGGCTGGTCTCGGTAAAGGGCTTGTATTCCGGCTTGGCCAGATCGAGCAGGTTGACCTCGCCGCGCCAGGCGCTCATCAGGTAAGCCATTGAATCAGGTGTGACATTGCCGAACATGGTGGCAAAATCGGCCAATGCGCGCGAGCGGTCTTCGTCATGGCTGGTGGCGTGGATCAGCACCTTGAGCCCGTCATAGGCGCTGCAGCCAAAGGCGCGCAGGATGACGAACAGGGCCGCGCCGGTGACGTCATGGGCAATCTGGCCGCAGCGGACCTCGTCGAGCCCGGTGATCTGGCTGAGCAGCTTGGTGACTTCCGGACGACGGTTTTCCGAATAGAGCTTCATCAGCGCCCGCGTCAGCTCGGCATTGGCGACGGTGAGCTGCTCGATGGTCTTGCGGATCGGCGCCGCAGGCGTGTCGCGATGGGCAAAGGCCTGGATGACCTTGAGTCGGTCGGCATCGGAGAGATCGAAAAAGGCCGGCGCCAAAAGCGCCGCGTCGAAATCGCTGCGCTGGGCCAGCGATTCGGCGACCATGTGATCCATCTGGGCCGAGCGGGCCAGGGCGCTGAGATAGGCGCCACGCGGCACGATGGCGCCATTGGCGGCCAGAGCGCGATAGACCTTGCGCGAATTCATCTGGAAAAGCTTGGCCAGCACCGCATTGGACAGGTCCGGCCGGGCGGCCAGGGTGGCGGCGCCGGGCACATCATAACGCGCCACGATGCCCAGCATGGTCTGCTCGGACAACTCCTTGGCGCTGCTGAGGAAAGTATTGAGATCCTCGCCGATATTGTCGACCACGAGGCGCTCCAGCGCCGGCGACAGCACTTCGGCGCGCCCGAGTATGGCGGCACCCTTGGCCTTGGCCTGCGGCCCGGCAATGGGAAACAGCCGGCTCGCCAGGGCCTCGAACTGTTCCATTTCGGGAGCAGTGGCCTTGCCGCGGCGCGTATAGGCGTCGCAGGCGGCGATCAGCAGCGTGTTCGTCCGGTCAATGCCGCCGCTCTCGATCAGCAGTTGAAACGTCTCATAGGGCTGAAAACCAAGCATTTTGAACAACCGTCACTTCGGAATCGCATCACATTCGATGTCTAGCCACCTTTGCCGCCAATTCGTTAGCAGACTGTTAACCTTGACGATCTCTTAATGGGGATAAGGAGCACGAGGGGCGTCGTGCTGACCGGTTTGCAACACGAGACGCTGTCCCCAGGGAAGGGGGAGCGAGTTCAATTGGAGAACAGCTTGGGAAAGCTCGTCAAATTCGATGGTCGTCGCGCCTCGCGTACCGCCGGCAAGACCGGCCCCGCCGACGCCCAGATCCTGTTGTTTACCGGGGTGCGCTATGAACGCGGGACGCCATCGCTGCCCGGCAAGACCGTTGACCCCCGACCCAAGCGCAAGCGTGGTTGATCGCTCTCGCCTTCTTGTGCGCGCCACGACCCTTCTGGCGCTGAGCGCCCTGCTTGTGGCCTGCGTCGCGCGCCCCACCGGCGATTTCGGCCGTGCCGAGCCCGACATTGTGCATGATACCATGATGCCCTTTGCCGGGGACAGGATCGCCACGCTGCGCGGCGAGCCGGTTTCGGGCTTCAACCAGACCGACCAGGAAAAGCAGATGCATGACCGCGTCTGGCGGTTCCTCATTGCCCCCCATGCCAAGGACTGGCTGTTCGACACCTCGGTCGAGCTGCAGCGCACCCGCATCGTGCCACCCAAGGATGCGCGCTATCGCACCGACCGCTATTATGGCTGGCTCAAGAGCACGCATTATCAGTCCTCGCGCACCCGCTACAGCACGGTGGGCGCCAATATCACCACCGATATCGACACGCTGCCCACGACCTTTGCCGCCATCTGCGCGGTGATCGAGGTCGACCGCCAGCGCGCCATGGCCCTGGCCAGCCTGCGCCGGGACCTGCCCGCCAGTGCGGGCACCGATGTCGCCGCCCGCAAATACGAGAATGACGCCTTCATCGCCTGGTTCGTGCGGGCGCTGAACTACCGCTTCGAGAGCTATGACTTTGCGCTCGACAGCCTCGTGGTCGAGACGCCGCATGAGCAATCGCTTGGCGTCGATGACGCGCTGCAGCGGATGTCGGCCTTCGTCATCCGCGCCAATCGCCGCGACTTCTGCGGCGACGGCTATGCCCAGCAGGGCCGGGGCAGTGTCGTCATACCGTCACGCTTCCAGCATAGCGGCGATACCGAAATCATCCAGATCAAGTGACGCCGTCGCCTCGGGAGCCCAGATTGGACTCATCTTCGCACTCGACCTCCGTCCGCCCTCAAGGATCAGCCGGCGAGGTCTTTGTCGCCTTTCTCAAGCTGGGCCTGACGGCCTTTGGCGGGCCCATCGCCCATCTGGGCTATTTCCGCGACGAGCTGGTGCTGCGCCGCAAATGGCTGGACGAGGCGGGCTATGCTGACCTTGTGGCGCTTTGCCAGTTCCTGCCCGGTCCGGCCTCGAGCCAGGTCGGCTTCGCGCTGGGCCTGTGGCGCGCCGGTCCGCTCGGGGCGCTGGCCGCCTGGGCGGCCTTTACCCTGCCATCGGCCATTCTGCTGCTGCTGTTTGCTCTGGCGGCCGGCACGCTGGACGGCCCGCTGGCCCAGGGCGTGCTGCAGGGGCTCAAGCTGGTGGCCGTTGCCGTGGTGGCCCAGGCGGTCTGGGGCATGGCCAAGGCCCTGACGCCCGACCGGCCGCGCGCCGGCATCGCGCTGGCGGCGCTGGCCGCCGTGGTCTTGCTGCCCGGAGCCTTTGGCCAGGTGCTGGCCATAATGCTGGGGGTGACCGGGGGGCTCTGGCTGTGCCGCAGCCTGCCGCTGCCGGCGGTGAGCGTCCTGCATTTCCCCGTCAGCCGCCGCGCCGGCATGCTCGCCCTGGCGCTGTTTGCCGGTCTGCTGCTGGGCCTGCCGCTGCTGGCAAGTCTGGCCGATAGCCACGGGCTCGATCTGGTCGCCGGCTTCTATCGCGCCGGGGCGCTGGTGTTTGGCGGCGGCCATGTCGTGCTGCCTTTGCTCGAGGCCGAGACGGTGGCCGCCGGCTGGCTCAGCCCCGACGCCTTCATTGCCGGCTATGGCCTAGCCCAGGCCGTGCCGGGGCCCCTGTTCACCTTTGCCGCCTATCTGGGCGCTGTGGCCACGCCCAGCCCCAATGGGGTGATCGGCGCCAGCCTGGCGCTGATCGCCATCTTCCTGCCGGGTTTCCTGCTGCTGGTGGGCACGCTGCCCTTCTGGAACCGCCTGCGCGGCCGGCCGCTGGCCCAGGCCGGGATGGCCGGGGCCAATGCCGCCGTGGTCGGCATATTGGCCGCCGCGCTCTACAATCCCGTCTTTGTCAGCGCCGTGCTCAGCCCGCTCGACTTCGCTTTGGCCGCCACCGGCTTTGTCGCCCTGATCGCCTTCAAGGCGCCACCCTGGATGGTGGTGCTGGGGCTGGCCGTGGCGGGCGGGGTGCTGGGTCTGCTGGCCTGAGGCAAAAGCTCAGGGCGATGCCGCGCGGGCATATTGCATTGGCGGCACGCCGACCAGGCGGGTAAAGGCGACGCTGAAGGCGCTGGCCGAGCCATAGCCGACGCGTTCGGCGATTTCCTTGATGCCGCCATCGCGCCGGCGCAGCAGGCCCTTGGCCATGGCCATGCGCCAGGACTGCAGATAGGACATCGGCGCCATGCCCACTTCCTTGCGGAAGCGCTCGAAAAAGGCCGAGCGGGACATGGCCGCGGCATGGGCCAGCTGCGCAATGCTCCAGTTGCGGGCCGGCGACTGGTGCATCGCCCGGATCGCTGCCGCCAGCCTGGCATCGGCCAGTCCGCGCAGCAGGCCGGGGGCGCTGGCCCGCTCGGACGCCGAGCGCAAGGCCTCGATCAGCAGGACCTGCAGCAGGTGCTCGATGATCATTTCGCGCGCCGGTCGCCTGGCCACGGCCTCGTCGCGGATCAGCTGCACCAGGGTGGCAAGGCGGCTGAGCCCGCGGATATAGATGACGCTGGGCAACAGCGCCAGCAGCAGGCCGGCATCGGGCGAGCCGAATTCGAGCCGCCCCACCAGTGCCCGCATATTGGGCGGCCCGTCGGGATCGCCATGCCGGGTCTCGTCGGCCCTGATGGTGACGGCTGCGGGATCACGCCCCGCCACCGGCTCGGTGCCGATACTGCCCATGCTGAAGCTGTCGGCGGCGGGCACCAGGATGAAGTCGTTTTCCGCCAGGTCGACGGCCGGCATTGCATTGAGGGCCACGCGCGCCCCGCCCTCCAGGATGACGCAGAAGAAGGGCACGCCGCCGCCCGAGGCCTGCAGCTGCCAATGGCCCGAGCCGCTCGCCGCCTTGGAAAAGGGCAGGCTGGGCTGCAGCTGGGCGACGACTTCGGCAAAAGGATCGGTCATTCCGGACGAACGCTAATGAATACGGGATTATTCATGATAGCGCGTCTGGCGCAGCGGGTCCACATCAGGGGCGTAGCAACCCCATCAAGGAACCCCGACATGAAGACCATTCTCATCACCGGCTGCTCCTCCGGCTTCGGCCTCGATATCGCCAGATATTTCCTCGACCGCGACTGGAACGTCATCGCCACCATGCGGACGCCGCAGGCGGACCTGCTGCCCGTCTCCGACAGGCTGCGCATCCTGCCGCTCGATGTCACCGACGCGGCCAGCATAAGCCAGGCTATCGCCGATGCCGGCCCGATCGACGTGCTGGTCAACAATGCCGGTATCGGCTGGCTCAATGCGCTTGAGGGCACCCCGCTCGAGGTGGTGCGCGATGTCTTCGAGACCAATACCTTCGGCACCATGGCCATGATCCAGGCCGTGCTGCCGCAGTTTCGCGCGCGGCGGGAGGGGATGATCGTCAATGTCACCTCCAGCGTCACCTATGCGCCCCTGCCTTTGCTCTCGGTCTATACCGCCAGCAAGGCGGCGGTGAATGCCTTTACCGACTCCCTGGCGTTGGAGCTGGCGCCCTTCAATATCGCCGTCCGCATCGTGCTGCCTGGCGCTGCCCCCGGCACCAGCTTTGGCAAGACGGCGCGGGCGCGTATCGAGGGCCGCGGCGGCTTTCCCGAGGCCTATGCCGACTATGCTCAGGCCGTGATGGGCCAGATGCAGAACATGACCGGCACGCTGACTCAGTCGACTGACGTAGCCGAGGCGGTCTGGCGCGCCGCAACCGATGCCAATGCGCCCATGCGCCTGCCCGCCGGCGCCGACGCCATTGCGGCATCTGCCGCCAGTTCGGCGCAGTAGGCGCTTTCAGCCCCCAGAGAGCATTCCCTTTTGGGCCGGGTCTTTGGGGGCTATACTGCCCCCGGGGCATCCACCGGGAGGACGGGCATGGCCAAGCAAATACCCAAGAATACCATCTGCATCTGATATGACGGCGAGGCGGAGGCAGCCGCGCGGTTTTATGCGACGGTTTTCCCCGACAGTGCCGTCACCGCTGTCAGCCGGGCGCCATCGGACTTTCCCTCGGGCAGGGCAGGCGACGTGCTGACGGTGGAATTCACCGTCTGCGGCATTCCCTGTCTGGGCCTCAATGGCGGACCGGCCTTCCAGCAGAGCGAGGCCTTCTCGTTCCAGATCGCCACCGATGACCAGGAAGAGACCGACCGCTACTGGAATGCCATTGTCGTCAATGGCGGGGCCGAAAGCGCCTGTGGCTGGTGCAAGGATCGCTGGGGCGTCAACTGGCAGATCACCCCGCGCACGCTGGTTGAGGCCATGGCCGCCGGCGGTGCCGAGGCCAAAAGGGCCTTCGAGGCCATGATGAGCATGGGCAAGATCGACGTCGCCGCCATCGACGCGGCGCGGCGCGGCTAGTCGCCGGGGCCGGCCTCTTGCCGGCCCCGGTTGCGGTCAGGGCGCAGCAGGCGCCGGCTTATCGAAGCGCAGGCCGAGCACCAGCGGCAGGCTGAGCAGGTAGACAGCGACGACCGAGAGCCAGATGGCGCCGGGCCACTGCGCCCTTACGGCCACGTAAAGGCTCGAAAACAGGAGCGGGCCGACAATCGAGGACAGGCTCAGCGCCGAGGCGACCACGCCCTGGAACTGGCCCTGCTGGCTATCCGTGACCTGCCGTGTCGCCAGCGATTGCAGCGCCGGCACGCCGATGCCGGCCAGGGCAAAGACCGGCATGATGGCAAAGATCATCCAGCCCTCGCGGGCCAGGGCCATGACCGTCAGCCCCAGGCAGGCGCAGGCTGTGCCGGCCACTATCGTGGCGCGCTCACCCAAAAGCCGCACGGCCGGACCGGGCAGCAAGGCCTGGATCAGCGCCTGGCAGATGCCGAAACTGCCCAGCGACAGGCCGATCCACAGCCCGTTCCAGCCAAAGCTCTCGCTGCCCCACAGCGCCCAGACCGTGCCATAGGCCTCGCCGGTCGTGCTGAAGATGAAAAACACCACGATGACCGGCCACAGGCTTTTGAGGGTGAAGACCCAGCGCAGCGGCCGCAGCGGATTGAGGGCCGCCAGATCGAGCCTTTCGCGGCTCGGCTGGCGCGATTCCGGCAGCAGGAAGTAAGCCAGCAGCAGATTGCCCACATTGAGCGCCGCGGCCGCGATGAAGGGCAGGCGCACCCCATAGTCGCCCAGCAGGCCCCCCAGGATCGGCCCGATGATGAAGCCGACACCGAACATGGCGTTGAACAGGCCAAAGCGGCCGGCGCGCTGCGCGGGCGGGGTCATGTCGGTGAGATAGGCGCTGGCCACTGCCATATTGGCGCTGGTCAGCCCGGCAATGGCGCGGCCGAGCAGCAGCAGCCAGAGGCTGGGGGCCATGGCGAGGAAGAGATAGTTGACCGCGGCGCCGGCCAGCGAGAGCAGCAGCACCGGGCGGCGCCCGAGCCGGTCGCTGAGGGCGCCGAGCACCGGCGCGAAGACGAATTGCATGACCGCATAAAGCGCGGCCATGATGCCGATAAAGGGGGCTACATTGTCGGTATGCAGGACGTCGGCGAGCAGGGTGGGCAGGATGGGAAAGATGAGGCCGATGCCGATCGCGTCGAGGATGACGGCGGCAAAGATGACGGTGAGGGATCTGTTCATGGCAAGCACGCTCCAGGTGCGCAAGCGCAGGCAGCGCCAGCCGGCGCCGATGGCTTGCAATTGTGCCTGATCGAGTCAGGCGCGGGTTTGTGGAGACGCTGGCCGTCCTGCCTGAAGGTGCATGGACGACGTGTACTTGACCGCCTGGACGACTATCCGTCGACCTGTTGACGCCGCGTCCTGCGCGGATCAAGGCAAGCGGTCGCTTTGCGCGACGGAACGGGACATACGCCCGGGCCGGGCGCCATTCAAGCAGATTTTGTCGGGCAGGGGGCGGCCGGGCAAGGCCAATGTGGGATGAGCAGGCGCTTGACTCCCGTCCCGATAATTTATAACCATCCGGTCGGAAATAAAGGACGGGTGCAGGATGGGGCGCAAGCGCAGTATCGATCAGGGCGCCGTGCTCGACGCCGCCGAACGCGTGGTGGCGCGGGACGGGGCGGCGCGGCTGACACTGGACGCCGTGGCCAGCGAAGCCGGCATCAGCAAGGCCAGCGTGCTCTATGACTATAAGTCCAAGCCGGCGCTGATTGCCGCTCTGGTCGAGCGCAGCGTCGCCGCCGACAATGGTTTCAACCAGTCCAGGATCGACAGCCTTGGGCCGGTGGACAATGCCACGATCAGGGGGCGCATCCTCGCCGCGGCCGAGCCGCTGCCCGCTGCCTTTCGCGACGTGGCGCTGAATCTCTGCGCCGCCCTCGCCCAGGACGCCGAATTGCGCCGCACCATCCAGGCCAACCAGCGCGCGGTCATCGGCGATATCACCACCAGCTCGGCCAATCCGCGCGGCGCGCTGCTGGCCTATCTGGCGCTCGAGGGGCTCAAGCTGCTGGAATCGCTCGACTATCACAGCTGGCCCAAGCCCGAGCGCGACGCCATCCTGGCCGATATTGCCTGGCTGGTCGATGCCGAGCCGGGTGCGAGCCCGCCCCCGGCCCCGCGAAAAGACTAAAGCCTTCACCCCATCATCAACCTGCCCAAGCCGGACCCGTTCCGGCGCCGGCAGCGCCTTGCCCTGTTCCGGAAGGACCCAGACCCATGACAGTCCAAAAACTCTTCATCACCGGCGGCAGCGGCTATGTCGGCCGCAACCTCATCCGTCACTTCACCGGCCTCGGCTGGTCCGTGATCGCCCTGGCCCGCAGCGATGCCGCGGCGGCCACGGTCAGCGCCATCGGGGCCCAGCCCTGGCGCGGCGACCTGTTTGCCGCCGATCTCGCCGCGGGCATGGCCGGCTGCAGCGCCCTGATCCATGCCGCCGCCGATACCGACCATGGCCGCGGCACGCCGGAACAGCGCCGGATCAACCTGAATGGCACACAGCAGGTGCTCGATGCGGCGCGGTTGGCCGGGGTCACGCGCGTGGTCCATATCAGTTCGGAATCCGTGCTGCTCGATGGCAGGCCGCTGGTCAATGTCACCGAGGACCAGCCCTATCCCAGGCGACCGGCCGGCAGCTATTCGGCCAGCAAGGCGGCAGCCGAACGGCTGGCGCTGGCGGCCAGTGGGGAGGACTTCGCCGTCATCGCCCTGCGGCCGCGCATGGTCTGGGGCCGCGACGACACCACGGCCTTGCCGCAGCTGCTGGGCGCGGCGCGCGCCGGCCAGCTGGCCTGGATCGATGGCGGGCATTACCGCAATTCGAGCACCCATATCGCCAATCTCTGTGCCGGCGTAGCGCTGGCGCTGGAAAAGGGGCGCGGGGGCGAGGCCTATTTCATCACCGACGGGCCGCCCTGGACCTTCCGGGCCCTGGTCTCTGGCCTGCTCGCGGCCAATGGCGTGACCGTGCCCGACAAGACGCTGCCGCGCGGCCTGCTGCTGGCCATGGCGCGGGTGGGCGATGTGCTGGCGAGGCTGACCGGGGGCAGGGTGACCCTGCCGATCACGCTACAGCAATATGCCACCTCGGCGGTGGAAATCAGCCTCGATATTTCCAAGGCGGAGCGGGAGCTGGGCTATGTCCCGGTCATCAGCATCGACGACGGGCTGGCGGCAATGGCCGCCGCGCGGCCGGTGGCGTAGCGCCTCAGTCGCGCAGCATGGACCGGTAGAGGCCGCGCAGGCGCTGGCGGGCAGCGGCCAGCCAGGTGGTCAGCGTTTCCACCAGGCCGGGCGGCTCGGGGTAATTGGCCAGCATGCGCTCGGCCAGGCGATAGCCTTCGCGCACGATGCGGCGTTCGTCGAGCGGCTGGCCGATGGATGGAACGCGCATGTCTGCCTCCGACGCATGGTTTACCAAACCTTAACGCAGAAGGGCGGGCCGAGTCCGGGCTCGGCTTGCTTTATGGTTTACGGCGGGGACGGGGACAGGTCGGGGAAGCGCCAAGGCCGGTATGGAGTAAGGCCGATGCGGCGCTGCCGCTGCTGCCGGCAAAGCAAAACGCCACCCCGGCCCGAGAGCGGCGGTGGCGCATGCGGCACCAATCAGGGGCGCGGGGCGGCTAGAACTCGTTCCAGTCCTGCTTGAGCGCCGCATTGCCCTGCACGCCATAGGATTTGGCCGCGGTCTGGGCGCGGGCCTGCAGGCCGCGAATGTCCTGGCCGGCCTTGGCGGCGGGGCGTGCTGCGGGCTTTTTCGCCGGTGTGGACGCTGGCCGGGACGCGCCGTCCTGATCGATGACAAACACTTCGACGATCTCGTCGAGCTCGCGTGCCTGGGTTTCGGTCTGCTCGAGCGCGGCATTCATTTCCTCGACCAGCGCCGCATTATGCTGGGTCATCTCGTCCATTTCACGCACCGAGGTGGTGACCTCGCCGATGGCGGTGGACTGTGCCTGGGTGGCGCTGGCAATCTGGGCGATCAGCGTGCTGCTCAATTGTACGCTTTCGACCATGGCATTGAGCTTGGCCGCGGCATTGGAGACCAGCTTGGAGCCGGCCGCCACTTCAGTGGCCGACTGCTCCACCAGCACCTTGACATCGGCCGAGGCGCCGGCGGCGGACTGCGCCAGGCGGCGGACTTCGACGGCGACCACGGCAAAGCCCTTGCCGGCATCGCCAGCGCGCGCCGCTTCCACCGAGGCGTTGAGGGCCAGCAGGTTGGTCTGGAAGGCAATGTCGTCGATCATGCCGATAATGTTGGAGATCTTGGAAGACGACTGCGTGATCCGATCCATGGCCATATTGGCCTCGCTCATCACCTGGCCGGTGCTGCTGGCAGCGTCGGAAACCGCGCTTGAATTCTGGCTGGCTTCCTCGCTGCGCTTGGCATTTTCCTGCACCGTGCCGGCAATCTGTTCCATGGCAGCGCTGGTTTCTTCGATGGCCGCGGCCTGGCGCGTGGTGCGGTCAGCCAGATCATTGGCGCCCGAGAGGATTTCCCCCGTCGCCGTCTTGAGGATCGAGGAGGTCTCGCGCAGCTGGCTGACAATGCCGGAGAATTTTTCCACCGTATCGTTGAAGGCGTGGCGTACATCATCGAGTTCGCCGACCAGCGGCGTCGTGATCCGTGCCGTCAGGTCGCCCACGGCCAGCTTGGCCAGGCCGGCGCCGATCAGGTTGACGGCCGCCTTGCGGGCGGTGATGTCGGTGGCGTATTTGACGACCTTATAGGGGCGACCATTCATGTCCATGATGGGGTTGTAGGAGGCCTGGATCCAGACTTCCTTGCCGCCCTTGCCGATGCGCAGATATTCGGCCGCCTGGAATTCGCCACGCCCGAGCTTGGCCCAGAATTCGCGATAGTCATTGCTGGCGACATAGTCCGGCTGCACGAAGATCCGGTGATGCTGGCCGGCAATTTCGTCCAGCCGATAGCCCAAGGCCGTGCAGAAATTCTCATTGGCGGTCAGGACGATGCCATTGAGGTCGAATTCGATGACGGCCTGCGACTTGTTGATGGCAGCCAGCTGGCCCGTGCGATCGGCATTGACCAGTTTCTCTTGGGTGACCACCGTGGCAATCTTGACGACCTTGGCGGGCTTGCCGGCGGCATCGAGTACCGGATTATACGAGGCCTGGATCCAGACCTCCTTGCCGCCCTTGCCGATGCGCTTGTATTCGGCAGCATTGAACTCGCCATGGCGCAAGCGCTCCCAGAACTGCTGATATTCGGCTGATCTGGCATAGTCGGGGTCAACAAAGATGCTGTGATGTTTTCCCTGCACGTCGGCAAGGGTGTAATCCAGGGCATCGAGGAAATTCGAATTGGCCGTAATGATCGTGCCATCCAGCTGAAACTCGATCATCGCCTGCGACTTCGAGAGGGCCTCTAACGTAGAGCGGTCTGAGAACGCAGCATTTGCTTTGGAAGACGTCGGAAAGAAGCCCATTTTGATTGGTTTATCCTGATGACATTCGACACTCGATTGCGAACCAGATTAATCTAGCCGTGGAATGTAAACGGCGAGTTAACCCATGGCTTATGTGCTGTTTCGTACCAGTTCTGGCTCATGCTGGTTGCAGTTGAAGCAGAAACTATTTCGCGACAACTAAGTCGAAGACGCTGGGCGCCAATAACAAGCGCGGGTCTGTTCCGCACAACTTCATCTGCATCGATCAGGAAGCAACATTGGTGCAGTACAGGCAAGCGGTTGCGGGTCTTTCCGCCGTTCAGCCCTGGTTGCCGCAGGTGGCCCCGGCCAGGGCGGCGGCGAAGCGGCCGCGCATGGCCTGATGCGGTGGCAGCAGCCGCACCAGGGCAAAGAGCCGGTCGCTGGCTGATTCCACCACCAGCACGCCCTCGGCGACATCGAGCTGCTGCTGGGCCAGCAGGCGCGTCTGGGCGGCATTGAAAATGCCCAGATCCAGCGTCTGGCCGATGCCGTCGCGATTGGTGGTCGAATAGGTGACAAGGCCCGCTTCGTTGAACAGGGCCACCGACCAGGGCGCATCGGGCAGCATGCCGCGCAGATAGGCGGGCCCCCCGGAGAGGTCGAGCCGACAGACGCCATAGATCATTTCCGGATCGAGCCCGAGCGGATTGGCCTCACCGGCTGCGATCGCGGGCAGAATCACCACCTTGTTATCGGCGCCCAGCCCATTGATCTCGGTCCAGACCGCGTCCTCGTCGAGCAGGGGCAAGGTCAGGATGACGATGATGTGGATAATGCCGCCCAGCACGACACCGCCGATCAGCCAGAGCAGGAAACGGGTCATGCGCAGCGCCCCCGGATAATGCTGGGCATGGCGGCATCACTGGAAAAGCCGGAAAAGGCCGCGGTGTCATAAAGGGTGAGCACCACAGAGAAGGGGCCGGTGCCGGCAAGCTCGAGCCAATTGCCTGCCATGAGCCTTGTGCCCACACCGATATCGAAGGAGCCGTCATTGCTTCGCACAATGCCATTGGAGCGCATCGCCTGCTGGCTGGTGGGGGAGGCGACATTGCGGCCCTCCGCATCCAGCGCCACCAGCGTCCAGGCCGTTGCCAGCGGCGTCAGGCCGACGACGCGATAGCTGCAGGCCCGCGTCAGCGGCTGGTCGGCACTATCCATGCTGGCGACAAAGCGCAGGCCCTCCGCCAGGCCCAGCTGCAGATGCGCCTCGCGCGCCACCAGGCTGCGCGTATAGGGATTGGGTGCGGGCGCGCCGACATCGGGCCAGGCCAGCCAGGGCCCGACCTGGACGGCGCCGAACAGCCTGCCATCGGTGAGCGCGTAATAGCTCAGCCCGAAGCCGGTGCCGAGCGCCACGGCGATCATCATCAGCAGATAGAGGACAAAGCGCACGGTCTAGCGGCTCGGAGGCAAAATCGGCATGGGCGAGACGAACCTGCGCGGAAGAGGAGGCGGATCACCAGCCTATAGCAAGGGGGTTAACCAGGCGGAAGGGCGGATCAGGGGCTCAGGCCAGATCGTCGAGGGTACGATGGGCAAGAGGCGGCCGATGCGGCGGCGGTATCAGCCGCCGGCTGTGCCGTATCAGGCGGCCTCCGAACCATCCTGCGGCTCGGCATGCAGGGATAGGCCCAGCGCCCTGAGAACCCCGAGCAGGGTGGAGAGCCTGGGATCGCCTTCCTGGCTTAGGGCACGA
This sequence comes from uncultured Devosia sp., assembly GCA_963975335.1. Taxonomy (GTDB): domain Bacteria; phylum Pseudomonadota; class Alphaproteobacteria; order Rhizobiales; family Devosiaceae; genus Devosia. The sequence continues at coordinate 39,106 of CAXBHD010000003.1, forward strand.
TATAGCGCTTCGCGGCTCACGCCGGCATCCTTGGCGACCTGGGTCATGCCGCGGGCCCGCGCCACCAGGCCCAAAGCATGGGCAATATAGCGTGCGTCGCCGCTGTCAAATGCATCGGCAATCAGTTCCGACTGGGCGGTTGAATCCCCCAAGAAATCGGCTGCATCAAATGGGAGAGTTTCAATTGTCATCTAGACCTCCTGGGCCATGGCAGTAGCCCGTTCGATGTCGCGTTCCTGTGAAGACTTGTCGCCGCCACAGAGAAGGATAATCAACACCGCTCCCCGGCGCGTAAAATATACCCGATAACCGGGGCCATAGTCGACGCGAAGCTCGCCGATTCCGCCAAAGAACTTCACATCGCCGAGTAGACCTGCTTCCACCCGGGCAATGCGCTGCGCGATCTTGCTGGCCGCGCGCCTATCGCGCAGGCTCTGATGCCATTCCCGGAAGACAAGTGTCTGGCGGACCTCGTTCATGTCTGTAACTTATAAGTTACATCCGGCCGCCGCGCAAGCTTGGTGCCTTGGGAGATTTCGCGGCTACAGACCCTCGGTCACTTCCGGCATAGCGACGCTGGCTTCCGTCGTGCTGCTGCCGGTGGCAAGGCTCGCCCGGAACATGCTGGCGAGAACCACCAGCTTGCGCGCCGCATCGGGGGTGAGGCTGGGCGGGCGCTCGACAATCTCGATCGCATCGGCATTGGCATCCGCATCGGCCACGATCACCGGCTCGGGCACGAAGTCGACCCCGAAGACCGGCTTGATCTCGATATTGGTATGGGCATAGGCCATGAATTTCTGCCAGGCGATGGCGGGCAGGGTGCCCCCGGTCAGATTGTTGGTGGGGTGATAGTCATCATTGCCGAACCAGACCGCGGCCACGTAATTGCCGGTAAAGCCGCAGAACCAGGCATCGCGATAGGACGAGGTCGTGCCCGATTTGCCCAGCGTGGGCACGCCCGGCACCTCGGCCCGCCGGCCGGTGCCGCCGGTGACGACGCCGCGCAGCATGGTATTCATATTGGCCACGGTGGTTTCGCTCAGAATGCGCTCGGTGGGGGCATCGGCATCGTAGCTGAACACTTCCTCGCCGCTCAGCGTATTCATCTGGGTAATGCCGAAGGCCTTGGTCTTGTGCCCGCCATTGGCCAGCACCGCATAGGACGAGGTCATGTCCAGCACCGAAACCGAGGCCACGCCCAGCGCCAGCGAGCGGGTGACCGGGTAATCGGCCTGCAGCCCCATGCGGTGGCTGAGCGCGGCAATGGTGTCGCGCCCGGTCTTGATGGAAAGGGTGACCGGCACGGTATTGAGCGACTGGGCAAAGGCACTGGCCAGCGTCACGCTGCCCTTGTAATTGCGGCCATAGTTCTGCGGGCACCAGTCGCCAATGCAGACGGGCCGGTCGGTGATCATGTCGGCCGGGGTCAGCCCCAATTGCTCGAAGGCTTCCGAATAGACGAAGATCTTGTAGGCCGAGCCGGGCTGGCGGGTGGAGACGATGGCGCGGTTGAACTGGCTCTTGCCGTAATCCATGCCGCCCACCATGGCGCGGATGGCGCCCTTGGTATCGGTCACCACCATGGCCGCCTGTTCGACGTCATATTGCTCGGCGCCCTCGCGCACGGTGGAGATGACGGCCTCTTCGGCATATTTCTGCAGCGTGGTGTCGATTGTGGTGCGGACCACG
>CAXBHD010000004.1:0-40324 GCA_963975335.1 uncultured Devosia sp.
CAGCTGCGGAGGCAAAGATGCGGGTTCTGGTGATTGGTTCGGGTGGCCGCGAGCATGCGCTGGCGTGGAAAATCGCCCAGTCGCCAAAGCTGAGCAAGCTGTTCGTGGCGCCGGGCAATGGCGGCACCGGGGCGGTGGCCGAGAATGTGGCGCTCGACATTACCGACCATGCGGCCGTGGTCGCCCTCTGCCAGCAGGAAAAAATCGATTTCGTCGTGGTCGGCCCCGATGCCCAGGTGGTGGCCGGGCTGGGCGACGATGTGCGCGCGGCCGGCTTCACCTGCTTTTGTCCCAGCAAGGCGGCGGGCCAGCTCGAAGGCTCCAAGGGCTTTACCAAGGCCTTGTGCGACGAGATGGGCATCCCCACCGCCGCCTATGGCCGCTTTGACAATGAAGCCGCGGCGCTGGCCTATCTCTACACCCAGGGCGCGCCCATCGTGATCAAGGCCGATGGCCTGGCCGCCGGCAAGGGCGTGACGGTGGCGATGAGCGTCGAGGAGGCGGAAGCGGCCATTATCGACTGCTTTGCCGGCGCCTTTGGTGCGGCGGGCGCCGAAGTGGTGATCGAGGAATTCATGCTGGGCGAGGAGGTCAGCCTCTTCGTGCTCTGCGACGGCACCGATATCCTGCCGCTGACCACGGCGCAGGACCACAAGCGGGCCTTTGACGGCGATACCGGCCCCAATACGGGGGGCATGGGCGCCTATTCCCCGGCCCCGGTAATGACGCCGGAAATCTATGCCGAGGTGCTGGAGCGGGTGATCAAGCCGACGGTCAAGGGGCTGGCGGCGCGCGGCACGCCCTATCAGGGCGTGCTCTATGCCGGGCTGATGCTGACCGAAACCGGGCCGCGCCTGGTGGAATACAATGCCCGCTTCGGCGATCCGGAAACCCAGGTCATGGTGATGCGGCTCGACAGCGACCTGCTGGAATTGCTGCATGCCACCGCCACCGGCCGCCTGGCGGGTCATGACGCGGTCTGGAAGGACAAGTTCGCCCTTACCGTCATCATGGCGGCCAGGGGTTATCCCGGCAGCTATGACAAGGGCTCCGCCATTGTGGGCGCGGACGAACTCGACTCCGACCTGGTGCAGGTCTTTCACGCCGGCACGCGGCGCGAAGACGGCAGGTTGCTGGCGGCGGGCGGTCGGGTGCTCAATGTGACGGCTCTGGGCGACACGGCCCGCCAGGCGCAGCAGCGCGCCTATGCCGCCATTGACAAAATCGAGTGGCCCGAAGGGTTTTGCCGCCGCGATATCGGCTGGCGCGAGCTGGCCCGCAGCGTCTGAACCTTTCCTCAACCTCGCCGGTCTAGGCTGATGCCAGACAGTCTTCGACCCGACGCCGTCGCAGCCTATACTGAGCCCGCGCAAGCGGGTTCGGGTCCGCGCCGACCGGCGGCCATGAGGGCAAGGAGCGGGGCATATGAGCACGATTTCTGGTCCGAGAATTGGCGTGGCCCTGGGCGGCGGCTCGGCCCGTGGCCTCACCCATATTCCCTATATCGAGGCCATGGATGAGCTGGGGCTCAAGCCCACGGTCATTTCGGGCACGTCCATCGGCGCGCTGATCGGGGCCGGCTGGGCCGCCGGCATGACGGGGGCGGAACTGCGCGAGCATTCCTATGCCGTGCTGGGCACGATGCGCACCATCGCCACCAAGCTCTGGGCCATCCAGCTGCGCGGGCTGGGCGGCATTCTCAAGAACGGCATTTCGATGCAGCTCGATGCCTCGAGCATTGTCGACAGCTTCATTCCCGAGGGTTTCCCGCTTGAGTTCAAGGATCTCAAGATCCCGCTCTATGTCGTGGCCACCGATTTCCAGAGCTGGCACCAGGTCGTGTTCAATTCGGGCGCCCTGCGCCCGGCCATTGCCGGCTCCATCGCCATTCCGAGCCTGTTCAAGCCGGTGACCTATGCCAATCACATCCTGGTCGATGGCGGGGTGGTCAATCCGCTGCCGCTCGACCAGGCCGATATCGGCACCGATTTCCTGATCGGCATCGACGTCAATGGCGACCCTTCCGAGGGCATAGCCAAGACCGACCACAAGGCGCTCGACCTGTGGTTCGGCTCGGCACAGATCATGATGCATTCGCTGACCGCCCATATGATGGCGGCCTATCCGCCCGACATCTATATCCGGCCACATGTCGCCAATTTCGGCGCGCTGGAATTCTGGCGGGTGCGCGAGATCGTCGCGCATGGCGAGGCGGAAAAGGACCGCTTCAAGCGCATCCTCACGCACAAGATCGAGGACTATATCCAGGGCCGCCTGACCGCTGTCGGCAGCCCATAGAAGCAAGCCTAGGGCCATCGGCAGACAAAAATTGCCGGCTGTGTCGCAACCTGCTCCCCCTGGCCGTCGTGTGGCTGACGCAGCATTGGCGCTGCAGGAACGGGGTGAATGATGGTGCTGGCAGGCTGGATCTTGAGTGGATTGATCATCGTCTTCATGCTGGGGGCGTCGGTCGCCCCCAAGCTGCTGGGCCTTCAGGCGGCAAGCGATCCGCTGAGCGTGGTCGGCTGGCCGGCCAAATATATGCTGCTGATCGGCTGCATCGAGCTGGCCTGCATGGTGCTCTATGCCTTTCCCCGCACCGCCCTGCTCGGCGCGGTGCTGACGACCGGGTTGCTGTCGGCGGCGCTGGCGGCCAATCTGCGAGTCGACAATCCCCTGTGGAGCCATACGCTGTTCAGCGTCTATCTCGGGGTGGCGCTATGGGTGGCCCTGTGGCTGCGCGAGCCCAGGATCCGCGACGTGTTTCCGCTGATCTGAGCGCGGCGCTAGGCCGAGCGCTCGGACTGCAGGGTGGCAAGGTCGGCCGCAAGCGTGCAGCGCAGGCCGTCGGGATGGAATTCCAGCACCACGCTGGCCGGCGCGCCCGGTAGTCCGGCCCGGATCAGTCTGGTGCCGAAGCCCTTGCTGGCCGGCTCCACCACGGGCGGGCCACCCTCTTCGCGCCAGCGCAGCACGAAGCTGGGCTGGCCGTCCATGTCCTCGATGGCCCAGGCAATCCGGACCGTGCCTTCCGGCGCGGACAGGGCGCCATATTTGGTGGCATTGGTGCCCAGTTCATGCAGGATCATCGACAGCGACAGGGCCGGGCGCGAGGCCAGGTTGACGGCGGGCCCGTCGACCAGGATTCGCGCCTGCAACTGGTCGCCATGCAGATCGACCACCTTGCGCACGATCTCATGCACGCCCGCCTGCCCGACCATGCCCAGGATCACCATATCCTGGGCTTCGGCCAGGACGGTGATGCGGTCGGTTATCGCCTTGGCAATGGTGGGCAGGTCTGACTGGCTGCGCATGGACTGGCTGACAATGGCCTGAACGATGGACAGCTGGTTCTTGAGGCGGTGGCCGACTTCATGCGACAGCACCTGCTGCTCACGCTCGCTCTGGGCCAGCGTCAGATTGCTCTGCTGCAGCGACTCCGCCAGCTCGGCAATGGATTCGCGCTCCGCCTGCAAATGCTGGGCCGTCACGGTAATGCCGTGGATAATGGCAATGTCGACGGTCACGATGAAGGCGTAAAAGGCCAGGGCGGTCAAAGCGCCGGGATTGAGCGCGAAGGAATATTCTGGCGCGATGAAGAAGAACCAGGCGGCCAGGCCGCACAAGGCAGCAGAGACGATGCCCGGCCAGAGCCCGGCCAGCAGGGTGGTGACGATGACGGCTGGAAAGAATGTCAGATAGGGAAAGCCTGGCGGCAGCACGTCCTGGATAAGATAACGAATGGCAAGGGCGAGCGCGAACAGGGCCAGGCAAAGCAACCAGCGGAACTGGGCCGAACGCTCACGGGTAACGACACGCTGCAATGCTGCGGTAAAACTGCCTGGTTCGCTCAAGCCATGCCTCAAGAATTCGATCTCATTCAAGCCATGACAGGCCAATGCGCGCCGGGCAAACCGTTTAACGCCCATGTCCCCATTGGGATGCATGGCGACGCAAGGTTTGCGGCTCAGCGCAGGCGCAGACCCCGAAAGAAATCCTTCAGCAGGGCTTCGGCCCGTTCGGCGCCGATTCCCGAAATGACTTCGGGCTGGTGGTGGCAACTGGGCTGGTCGAACAGCCGCACGCCATTGTCGACCGCACCGGCCTTGGTGTCCTCGGCGGCAAAATAGACCCGGCGCAGCCTGGTATGGGAGATGGCACCGGCGCACATGGCGCAGGGTTCGAGCGTCACATAGAGGTCGCAACCGTCCAGCCTTCCGGTGCCGCGCGTCTTGAGCGCTGTGCGCATGGCCAGCATTTCGGCATGGGCGGTGGGGTCACCGAGTGCCCGCATGCGATTGCGCTCGGCGGCGAGCACGGTGTCGCCTTCCATGATGACCGCGCCCACCGGCGCTTCACCAGCGGCGGCGGCCTCGGCGGCAAGGGTCAAAGCGCGGTCCATGGGCGAGGGGCTGGGCATGGAAGGGGTTTAGCGGGAAGACCGTGCCGGCTCAAGGGAGCCAGCCTCCCGAAGCAACAGGAGACGAGACGCCATGTTCCCCGCGACGCGGCCGATCGCGGGCCGATGGCCGGCGTCAGGCGCGGCGCGCCACCGTCACATGCATCATGGCCCGCGTCGTAAAGCCGAGCGATTCGTAGATCCGGATCGCGGCGGTATTGCTTTCGAACACATGCAGATAGGGAAGCTTGGCCTTGGCGCGAATGCGCTCCGCGACAAAACCGGTCAGGAGCCTGCCCAAGCCCTGCCCCCGTGCATCGGGGTGGACGCAGACGCCGCTGAGTTCAATCCACTCCCCCTGGCGCAGCCGCTCGCCCGCCATTCCGATCAGGCGACCATCCTGCCTGATGCCCCAGAACGCGCCCAGTCGCATGGACCGCGGCGCGAAAGGACCGGGCCGCGTGAGCATGGCCAGATCATAGATTTCGCGCTCGTCGGCGGTTCCGAGACGGACCAGCCGATCCTGGTCCGGCATTGGGCTGGCGGTGGGTGCCACCATCTGCACGGCACGGGCCGTGGAGACGGCGGTCAGGCCGGAAGGCAGCAGAATGGCATCGCTCTCGACCAGGATGATCTGTTCATCGGGCACGACCAGGGCCGGCAGCGCCGCAAGGCTTGCCGGGCTCTGGTCGGCGGGCGCCGCGAAGGGGCTGACATCGCGGTCAAAGCGCAAGGCGGCTGGGGTGCCGCGCGCCCAGGCGGCCTGCGCGCCGGTCAGGGCCGACCAGATGGGTCGATCAAGCGGATGCGTCATGGTTTCTGGCCCTGTGCTCAAGCCCGCTCTGTGCCAGCCGATCCTCGATCGCGGCCAATTGGTCCAGCAGCGGCCCATCCAGATCGTCGCAGAGGTCGGCAACGGCGGCGGCCACTGCGGCCCAGACGCCGGCCTGTGAGCGCAGCACCAGATCGCGTCCGGCCGCTGTCAGGGAGACCACGCGTTGCCGTCCATCGGCCGCAGAGGTCGCGATCTTCACCACGCCCAGCGTCTGCAACTGCAGCAGGCTGCGGGTTATGCCGGGCTGACTGACGCCCAGGGCCTGCGCCATGTCACCCACCGTCAATGGCCCCAGCCGGTCGATGGCCGCCAGGATCGGGAACTGGGCCGCCGGGACCTCGGTCTCGAGGCGCGCCAGAATCTGCTGCGTGCCGGCCTGCAACCGCTCGCCAATGCGTTTGAAGCGGCTGCCCAGGCACAGATAGCCCAGGGCCCGAACCACATCCTCAATGTCGCCCTGTTTTTCCATAACTTGTTATATAATATACGGTCACCGACCGGTCCAGACCCTGCCGCGCCGCAATGGGCATCGGAAAAGCGGCCGGTATCGCCTATATTGGCCGCTCAGGAGAATCGCCCCTTGCCCATTCGCCAACTGCCCGAAGATCTGATCAACCGCATCGCTGCCGGCGAGGTGGTGGAGCGGCCTGCCAGCGTGGTCAAGGAACTGGTGGAAAATGCCGTGGATGCCGGCGCCAGCCGCGTGGTCGTCACCACGGCGGGGGGCGGCAAGAGCCTCCTGCGCATCGAGGATGACGGACACGGCATGGACGCGACCGATCTGGTGCTGTCGGTGGAGCGGCATGCCACCTCCAAGCTCAGCACTGACGATCTCGACGATATCCGCAGCCTCGGCTTTCGCGGCGAGGCCTTGGCCTCGATCGGCTCGGTGGCCGAGCTCAGCATTGCCTCGCGCCCGGCCGATGCCGAAAGCGGGCTGGCCATTGCGGTGCGCAATGGGGTGCGTTCGGGCCCGGTGCCGCAGGCGCTCAACCGCGGCACGGTGGTGGAGGTGAAAAACCTCTTCGCCAATGTGCCGGCGCGGCTCAAATTCCTCAAATCCGATCGCGGCGAGACCGCGGCCATTACCGATGTGCTCAAGCGCCTCGCCATGGCCAATCCGGGCGTGCATTTCGTGCTCAATGGCAGCGATCGCAGCAGCGCCAACTGGCCGGCCGTGACTGGCGCAGGCGCCCTGCCCGCCCGGCTGGCCCAGGTGATCGGCGATGATTTTGCGCGCAATGCCGTGACGCTGGGGCATAGCCGGCATGGCGTGGTGGTGGCCGGGCTGGCGGGCCTGCCCACCTATACGCGGGCCAATAGTCTCAGCCAGTTCTTCTTCGTCAACGGCCGCTCGGTGCGCGACAAGGTGCTGGTGGGCGCGGTGCGCGCAGCCTATGCCGACTATGTGTTTCGCGACCGCTTTCCGGTGGTGGCGCTCTATGTGGCGGTGGATCCGGCAGAGGTTGACGTCAATGTGCATCCGGCCAAGGCCGAATTGCGCTTCCGCGACCAGGGAGCGGTGCGCAGCGCCGTGATCCGCGCCATTGGCGAGGCGCTGGCCAGCGCCGGCTTCAAGGCCTCGACCAGCGTCGCCGATGACGTTCTGGGCGCCTTCAGCCTGCCCGCGCCGTCGGCCAGCGCCGACACTGCCGCGGTCTCCTATCGCCCTGTCCAGACAGCGGCCTTTGCCGGCTATGAGCGCGTGGCGGGGAGCGACAGCCGCAATCCCTTCGCGCCGGATTTCCGGCAGCAGGGCCTGGCCGGCCTCAGCGAACCCAGCGCGCGCTTTGAGACCATGGCCCCGTCCGAGGCCGCCCCGCTGCAGGACTATCCCCTGGGCACGGCCCGCGCGCAGATGTTTGACAATTTCATCATCGCCCAGAATGGCGAAAGCCTCTTGCTGGTGGACCAGCATGCCGCCCATGAGCGGCTGGTCTATGAGCGGTTCAAGGCGCAGCTGGCTTCAGGCCCGGTGCCCAGCCAGGCCCAGCTGATTCCGCTGGTGGTGGAGCTGCCCGAGGAGGACTGCGCCCGGCTGGAAGAAGCGGCCCCCGAACTCGAGCGTTTCGGGCTCTATCTCGAACGCTTCGGCCCGCGCGCGGTGGCCGTGCGCGAGACCCCGGCCCTTCTGGGCAGTTCCGATATCGACGGCCTGGTGCGCGACCTGGCCGATGGCCTGGCCGAATGGGGCTCCATTGCCGCGGTCAGCGACCGCATGGAGACCATCATTGCCCGCATGGCCTGCCACGGCTCGGTGCGCTCGGGGCGGCGGCTGCGCATGGATGAAATGAACGCCCTGCTGCGCGAAATGGAAGCTACGCCCCATTCGGGCCAGTGCATCCATGGCCGGCCGACCTATGTCGAGCTCAAGCAGAAGGACATCGAGCGGCTGTTCGGGCGGAGTCGGTAGGCGTATCGCTAGATGATACGCATTCTTGACAATAAGTCTAGTATCATGTAATGATACGCTCGTAGGTTGCGGATGATCGGATCGTTCAAGGGGAAGTTTGCCGAGCAGGTATCGCGTGGCGAATGCCCCAAAGGCTTCGCGCCGGACCTGATGCGACCTGCGCAACGGAAATTGGCAGCTTTGATGTCGGCCACCGTGCTTGCCGATCTGAAAGTCCCGCCGGGCAATCACCTGGAAGCGCTTTCAGGCAATCGCTCCGGGCAGCACTCGATCCGCATCAACGTTCAGTGGCGGATCTGTTTCCGGTGGGTGGATGGACGGGCCGAGGATGTCGAAATTGTCGACTACCACTGAAAGGACATGACCATGGCCATCAGGATCGCGCCGCCGGTGCATCCAGGCGAATATCTCCGCGAGGAATTGCTGGAGCCGCTCAAGCTCACACCCTATGCGCTGGCGGCCCGGCTCGGCGTGCCGCGCACCCGCATTGAGCGACTGGTGCGGGAAGAAACCAGTGTCACGCCCGACACCGCCTTGCGGCTGGGGCGGTTCTTTTCGATGACCCCGGAATTCTGGATCAGCATGCAGGGTCTCTACGACCTGACACTGGCCGAAGCGGCTGCGGACGAGGCCTTGCGGTCCATCGAACCGATGGCCCTGCCCGCAGCCTAAGCTTTACTGAAACACGCTCGCGCCCCTGTCGGCGACGCCGACCATGGCGCGGAAACCGGCAAAGAGTTCGCGGCCCATGCCGAAATGCTGGCTGGTGAGGTCCTCGGTGGCCGGGCTGCGGGCGGCGAATTCGACTTCGTCACCCAAAAAGGTCAGCGTGCCGGCATTGGCATCGAGCCGGATCATGTCGCCATTGCGGATCTTGGCGATCGGGCCGCCATTGACTGCTTCGGGGGTCATGTGGATGGCGGCCGGTACCTTGCCCGAAGCGCCCGACATGCGGCCATCGGTCAGCAGAGCAACCTTGAAGCCGCGATCCTGCAGGATGCCCAGCGGCGGCGTCAGCTTGTGCAGCTCGGGCATGCCCAGCGCCTTGGGGCCGGAAAAGCGCACCACGGCGATCATGTCGCCATTGAGCTCGCCGGCCTTGAAGGCGGCCTGCAGTTCTTCCTGGCCATGAAACACCTTGGCCGGGGCCTCGATGACGCGATGCTCGGGCTTGACAGCCGAGACCTTGATCACCGAGCGGCCCAGATTGCCGCTGAGCAGCTTGAGGCCGCCCGTCTCCTGGAAGGGTGTCGCCACCTTGGTCAGCACCTTGGGCAGTGCCGATTCCTTGGGCGAGGCCTCGAAGGCCAGCTTGTCCTCGATCAGCTTTGCCTCGACGGCATAATTGGACAGGCCATTGCCCCAGACGGTCTTGACGTCTTCATGCAGGTGGCCGCTTTCGAGCAGTTCCTGGATGAGAAAGCCCATGCCGCCGGCGGCGTGGAAATGGTTCACATCGGCCACGCCATTGGGATAGACGCGGGCCAAAAGCGGCGTGGCGTCGCTGAGATCGCTCATATCGTCCCAGGTCACCTGCAGGCCGGCCGCAGCGGCAATGGCGATCAGGTGCATGGTGTGATTGGTCGAGCCGCCGGTGGCATGCAGACCCACCAGGCCATTGACGATGGCCTTCTCGTCGATGACATGGCCGACCGGGGTATAGTTATTGCCCATGGCGCTGAGCGAGAGAGCCCGCACGCTGGCCTCGCGGGTCAGGGCATCGCGCAAAGGCGTGCCGGGATTGACGAAGCTGGCGCCGGGCAGGTGCAGGCCCATGATTTCCATGAGCATCTGGTTGGAATTGGCGGTGCCGTAAAAGGTGCAGGTGCCGGCCGAGTGATAGGACTTGGATTCGGCCTCGAGCAGTTCGGCGCGGCCGACCTTGCCCTCCATATAGAGCTGGCGGACCTTGCTCTTTTCGTCATTGGGCAGGCCCGAGGGCATGGGGCCGGCGGGCACGAAGACGGCCGGCAGGTGGCCGAAGGTCAGCGCGCCGATCAGCAGGCCCGGCACGATCTTGTCGCAGATGCCCAGATAGACGGCGGCGTCGAACATGTTGTGGCTGAGCGAAATGGCCGTGGCCATGGCGATGACGTCGCGGCTGAACAGGCTGAGGTCCATGCCCGGCTGGCCCTGGGTCACGCCATCGCACATGGCCGGCACGCCGCCGGCCACCTGGGCCGTGGCGCCAATGCTGCGCGCGGCTTCCTTGATGATATCGGGATAGAACTGATAGGGCTGATGGGCGCTCAGCATGTCATTATAGCTGGTGACAATGCCTAGATTGAGCGCCTTGCTGCCGGCCAGCTGCGCCTTTTCGGCGGGGCTGCAGGCGGCAAAGGCATGGGCGAGATTACCGCAGGAAAGCACGGTACGGTTCACCCCGGCCTCGCGGGCGCCCTCGAGACGGCGCAGATAGTCGGCGCGACTGTCGCGGCTGCGCGCGGCAATGCGGTCGGTGACATCCTGGATGGCCTGGCGGACAGACATAGGCGAGCTCCTAGTTCACAATGGAGCCCTTCGTGGCCAGAGCGGTCGATTGGGGAGCGCTGAGGGGACTTAGGGGCACCAGTAGACGTTGACGGCGTGGCCGGACCGCAAGACGGCGCGAATGGGCATGTCCGCAACCGGACCATCTCCCAAAGCGGCGTCAAGAACGGCGGCCTTTTCCTCCCCTTCGATGTGAAGGTACAGTCCATCCGCGCGGAGGAGACGCGGCAGGGTAAAGGTGATGCGCGGTTCGCCCGCGCCGGGGGCGCGGATGGCCAAAGTCGGGCCCTCGGCGGTCAGCGCCTGGTCCAGCGTGTCGCCGCCGGGAAAGAACGAGGCCGTGTGGCCGTCATTGCCCATGCCCAGCACCACCGCGGCAAAGGGCTGCGGCAGGCCGGCCAGCAGCGCATTGGTGCGCTCGACAGCGGCAGCGTCGGGGACGTCGCCGCCCGAATAGAGCGGAAAGAAGCGGGCCACGGCGGCCGGGCCCTGCAGCATGCGTTCATTGACCAGCAGCGCATTGGAGCGCTCGCTGGTTTCATCCACCCAGCGCTCGTCCACCAGGGTCACGATGACCTTGGACCAGTCGATATCCTTGGTCTTGCCCAGATTGAGAAAGAACCGGCCCGGCGTCGAGCCGCCGCTGACGGCAATGGCCGCCTCGCCGCGTTCGGCAATGGCGGCGCGGATGCGGTCGGCTACGGCCTCGGCCAGTTCGGCGGCCAAGGTCGGCTTGTCGGCAAAGCTGCGGCGCTCGAGCAGGGGCTGGGTCATCAGTCCTCACCCTCGTGCCAGGTGCGGCCGTCGCGTTCGATCAGCGCGAAGGAGCCGCTGGGGCCCCAGGAACCGGCGACATAGGACTGCGGCGGCTCGGAAGCGCGTTCCCAGGCCTCGCGGATGGGGTCGACCCATTTCCAGGCCGCCTCGAGCTCGTCGCGACGCATGAACAGGGTCTGGCTGCCGCGGATCACGTCAAGCAGCAGGCGCTCATAGGCTTCGGGCGTCCGCTCGGTAAAGGTATCGGCAAAGCTGAGGTTGAGCGGCACTTCGCGCAGGCGCATGCCGCCGGGGCCCGGATCCTTGATCATCATCATCATCTTGACGCCCTCGCCGGGCTGCAGGCGGATGATCAGCTTGTTGGCCTTGGGCGCGCCTTCGGCATGGTCAAAGATCGAGTGCGGGATCGGCTTGAACTGGATGCAGATTTCCGAGACGCGGCTGGCCATGCGCTTGCCGGTGCGCAGATAGAAGGGCACGCCGGCCCAGCGCCAGTTCTCGATCTCGGCCTTGAGGGCGACAAAGGTCTCGGTGCGGCTGCCCTTCTTGTCGGCGGGCAGCTCGTCCTGATAGCTGGCCACCGACGTGGTTTCCGAGCTGACGCCCTTATACTGGCCGCGCACGGTATTCTTGGCCACTTCACCATTGGTGATCGGCTTGAGCGAGCGCAGCACTTTGAGCTTTTCGTCGCGCAGCGCATCGGCATCATCGCTGGCCGGTGGCTCCATGGCGACCAGGCACAAAAGCTGCAGCATGTGGTTCTGGATCATGTCGCGCAGCGCGCCGGATTCGTCATAATAGCCGCGCGTGCCGGCGCCGACGCTTTCGGCCACCGTCAGCTGGACATGGTCGATATGGGCCGAATTCCAGATGGGCTCGAACATGGTATTGGCAAAGCGCAGCGCCAAGAGGTTCTGCACCGTCTCTTTGCCGAGATAGTGGTCGATGCGGTAGACCTGATCTTCCTTGAAGATCTTGGCCACGCCGTCATTGATTTCCATCGACGAGGCCAGGTCGTGACCCAGCGGCTTTTCGATGACGACGCGGGCGTCGCGGCGATAGACCTTGGTCTTGGAGAGCTGTTCGGCAATCGGCTCGAACAGGTCGGGCGCCACGGCCAGATAGAAGGCACGCACGATCTTGGGATCGTCACGCAGGTGCTTTTTCAGATCGCCCCAGCCGGCCGGGTCGTTCACGTCATTGACGATATAGGAGAAGATCTTGACGAAGCGGTCGATGACCCCTTTGTGGTGATATTCCTCTTCGACAAATTCGGTGACGGCCTCACGGGCCAGGTTCTGGAAGTCGGCGTCGCTCAGCTTGGTGCGCGAGACGCCGATAATGCGGCTGGTCTCGTCGAACTGGCCGTCCATGAAGCGGTGATACAAGGCCGGAATCAGCTTGCGCTTGGTCAGGTCGCCGGTGGCACCAAAGACCACGTAATCGAAGGGCTGGACAGGAATGATGCGGCTGGACACTGGAATAAGTCCCTGGTTTGTCTTCATTTTCAGGCGAAATTCTGCTTGGCGAGGATCACCGCACCATGCAGCGGCTCGAAACGGGGCAGCATGACGAAGTCGCCATAGCGCTGCTGCAGCAGGGGAAACAGTCGCTGGCCGAAGCCGCCGACAATGGCCATTACCCCGGCATTACGCGCCTTGAACCATTTCACATAGGTTTCAATATAGCTCATCTGCAGCTCGAGCAGCTGCTGGGCGACCGGATCACCCTGTTCAAGATGCTCGATAAACAGCGGCATCAGCTTGCCGAATTCGGCCGGGGCGCGGCCGATCAGCACGTCGTCACAGCCTTCGGAGCCGTCGCGGCTGATGATCTTGAGATCCATTTCGCTCGCGAATGACCAGGTCATGACGGCCTGGTTGCTGCCGCCCAGAGCGGCGATGACGGCGCGGGTCAGCGGCGAGGCTTCGACCAGGCCATCTTCGGCTTCCACCGCATGGCGCACCAGTTCGCGACCCAGAATGGCGCCGCTCATCTGGTCGCCGATCTGAAAGCCCCAGCCGCCGGCCTGGTGGCGCTGGCCATCGACCACCGCCATGGCGGCCGAGCCGGTGCCGACAATGATCACCGCGCCCTCTTCGCCCCCCAGGGCGCCGGCATGGGCAATATCGATATCGTCATAGACCTTGACCCCGGCAAAGGGCCAGGCGCGGGCGGCGAATTCGTCGCGGGCGCTGTCCATGCGACCGCCGGCCATGCCGAAGCAGGCGTAAGTATTGGCCGTCTCGGCATAATCCAGGCCGGCCGCGGCGAAGGCATCGCGCGTGCCGTCGAGAATGGCCTTGTAGGCCGGCTCGCCATCGTCGATCTGCAGGTTGGAGCGGCCGTTCTTGACCTCGGCAAGCGTCACCAGATTCTCGTCGGCCAGACGCACGCGGCAATTGGTACCGCCGCCATCAACGCCAAGATAGTATCTGGTCACGCTGGGATTCTCCGACATCAGAAGGGGATTCTAGGGGGTCGTTTCGGCGCGGACCATAGTGCGAAAGCTGCTAAGACGAAAGTAGGATAAGCCACAAAATCGCCCTGCCAAGGGCTCAGGCCGCATGGCTTGTCTGCGCGCGGCAGGCGGATGGTTCAGTCGGAGCGGTTTTGGTGCAATATCGGGATGATCAACAGAGATGGAGGCCGAACGATGACGCGACACGTGCTGGTTCTGGGCGGCGCCCGCTCGGGCAAGACCGCCTTTGCCGAAAGCCTGGCTTTGCGCAGCGGCAGCAAACCGGCCTATCTGGCGACGGCCGAAGTGCTGGACAGCGAAATGCGCGACCGCGTTGCCAGCCATCAGGCCGGGCGCCAGGAGCGCTTTGCCACTATCGAGGAGCCGCTGGCCCTATCGCGCACCCTGGTCAAGGCGGCCGCCAGCCATGACGTGATCCTGGTCGATTGCCTGACGCTGTGGATCACCAATCTGCTGATTGGCGGCGAGAATGTCGCCCACCAGGTCGAAAGCCTGGGCCAGACCCTGCAGCAGCTGACCGAGACCCGGATCATCCTGGTCAGCAATGAGGTGGGCCTCGGTATCGTGCCGGACAATGCCATGGCGCGCACCTTCCGCGACCTGGCCGGCAGCGCGCATCAGCGCCTGGCCGAGATCTGCGACGATGTCTATTTCGTCATTGCCGGCCTGCCGATGACGCTCAAGGGCGAGCCACCCATCCCCACTATGGGCCTGCCGCAATAGGCTCTAGCGACCCGAAAGCAGCGCCAGCGCCAGGGCCACGCTGAGTACCGCCAAAACGGTCAGCGTCATGCGATAGAGCTCGAGGGCGCGGGAAATGTGATAGGGGCCGAGGCTGGTTATGCCCTGCCCCATTGTTGGCAGGTCGACCAGTTCGCCGTCATAGCTTCTGGGCCCACCCAGCGACAATCCCAGCGCCCCGGCAAAGGCGGCTTCCGGCCAGCCCGAATTGGGCGAGCGGTGCTTGCCCGCATCGCGCAGGGCCGCCTGCCAGGCGCGGCTGGGGCTGGCGCCGGGCACGAAGAAGCAGGCCATGGTGACCAGCACCGCGCTCAGCCGGGCCGGCAGCAGATTGACCAGATCATCGAGCCGGGCCGCGGCCCAGCCGAAGTCGATATAGCGCGCATTCTTGTGGCCGATCATGGAGTCGGCGGTGTTGATGGCCTTGTAAAGCGCGATGCCGGGCAGGCCGAGCAGGACCAGCCAGAACCAGGGAGCGACCACCCCGTCCGAGGTGCTCTCGGCCAGGGTTTCGATGGCGGCGCGCGAGACGCCGGCGGTATCGAGCTGCTCGGGATCGCGGCCGACAATGTGACTGACCGCCTCGCGGCCCGCGGCCAGCGAGGTCAGCAAGGCATCAGCCACCGCCTGCACCGCCCGGCCCAGTTCCTTTTGCGCCAGAAAGGCGGTGGCCAGAAGTGCTTCGAGCCCGAAGCCGAATGGCAGGCGCCGCAATACCTGCTGGATCACCACGGCGATGACGAGCGTCACCCCGGTCAGGGCGACCATGGCCACAATGCCGCGCAGCCGGCGCTGCTCGGCACTCTGCCCGGCGCGGTAGAGGCGCGTTTCAAGCCAGCTCAGGAGGGAACCCATCCACATTACCGGGTGGCCGATGCGGGCGAGGATAAAGGGGGGATAACCCAGCCAGCGTTCAACCAGCAAGGCGAGGGGAGCGATAAGGACGTGCATCAGCGTGGTTCAACCTTTTGCGCGAGCCCGATCAGGGCGTCGAGATCGAGATGGCGTTCGAGATGGGCGGCCAGATCGTCGAGCGTTGCTTCGATGCTGGCCTCATAGGCGAAGTCGGGCGCGGCGACATTGCCCAGGATTGCCCGCCGAAAAGCGTCGGCGGCAAAGAGGCCATGCAGATATGTCCCGGACACACGGCCATTGCTGCTGATCGCACCCTCATCATGTTCACCAATCCGGGCGAAAGGTCGTGAGAGATCGAATCCCATGCTAATGCCCATATGCATGTGGTAGCCGGCAATGGCGGCGCCCGAGGCCAGGTGAATGGCCTTTTCGACGCGCAGCTGCTTGACCGGTGTCAGCACCGTTTCAATGTCGAGCAGATCCAGGCCTTCGCTGACCCCCGGCGCGCCCTCTATCCCCTCTGGATCGGCAATGGAGCGGCCCAGCATCTGGTAACCGCCGCATATGCCCAGGATGCTGCCCCCGGCCCGGTGATGGGCGGCAATGTCGATATCCCAGCCATTGGCGCGCAGCGCGGCGAGGTCGCTGCGGGTAGCCTTGGAGCCGGGCAGGATAACGAGATCGGCCTGGCGCGGAAGCGCCTGTCCCGGCTGCACCAGCACCAGGTTTACCCCCGGCTCGGCACGCAGCGGATCGAGATCGTCGAAATTGGCGATACGCGGCAGCTGCGGCACGGCGATGGTGAAGGTGCCTGACCCGGCGGTGCCATAGTCGGCCAGCGCCAGCACGTCTTCGGCGGGCAGTCTGCTGGCCTGGTCGAACCAGGGCACGGGGCCGAAGCAGGGCATGCCGGTGCGCGCGGCGATGAACTCTATCCCCGCGGCAAAGAGGCTCGGATCGCCCTGGAACTTGTTGATCAGGCTCGCGCGGATCAGGCCCGCATCGGCCGGATCGATGACCGCGAAGGTCCCAACCACGGCGGCGATGACGCCACCGCGCTGGATATCGCCGACCAGCACGACCGGCACGCCGGCGGCCTGGGCAAAGCCGAAATTGGCGATGTCATTGGCGCGCAGATTGACCTCGGAAGCGCTGCCCGCGCCTTCCACGACAACAATATCCACGTCTGCCGCCAGTTCATGGAAGGCCGACAAAACCTCGGGCATCAGCTTGCCGCGCTCGGCCCAGTAGGAGCGCGCCGACATGGAGGCGCGCCGCTGGCCACGCACCACGACCTGGGCGCCGGTCTCCTGCTCGGGCTTGAGCAGGACCGGGTTCATGGCGGTGAGCGGCTCGCGCCGCGCGGCCCGCGCCTGCAGGGCCTGCGCCCGGCCGATTTCCCCGCCATCCATGGTGACCGCGGCATTATTGCTCATATTCTGCGGCTTGAAGGGCGCGACCTTGAGGCCGCGATTGGCCAGCGCCCGGCACAGGCCCGCCACCAGCAGCGACTTGCCGACATCGGACCCGGTCCCCATGAACATCAATGCCCTGGCCATATTATCCCCGATCGATGACATGGGCGTATGATCCCATGACGCGACCGATGACAGCGCCCATGGGCGGCATGGCATCGCCGCGGGCATCGGTGGCCGCATACAAAGGGGGCAGGCGCGACTGCTTGGCGGAGGAATAGTGGAATTCGTGGCCATTGAGCCGGGCCGGCCAGGGCAGATCGCCTGACTGGACGAGGCGGCGATAGCCCAGAATGCGTTTGGGGCGATCGATGCGCGTGGTGACCGGCAGCAGGCCCGCCATGGCGTGGCTGGTGCCCGACTTGTCGACCAAAGCCTCGCCCAGCACCATGAAGCCCCCGCATTCGCCATAGATCAGCGCGCCGCGGTCGCGGGCGGCGACGAGGCCAGCACGGAAATGGCTGGCGGCGGCCAGCGTGGCGCCATGCAATTCGGGATAGCCGCCGGGCAGAAAGACCGCATCGGCATCGGCGGCGGGCGTCTCGTCGCCCAGGGGCGAGAAAAAGCTCAGTTCAGCCCCCATGGCGCGCCAGCCATCGAGCAGATGCGGATAGGCAAAGGCAAAGGCGTCGTCGCGGGCAATGGCGATGCGCTGGCCGAGCGGGGCGAGGCCGGTGGCGTCGGTCTCGCTGTCGGCGAGCGGGGCGGCGATGGCCCGGAATCTGGCTAGATCGACATAGTCGCCCAAGGCCGTGGCTGCCTCGTCGAGAAAGCCGGCAAAGGCGCTGACCTCGCCGGGCAGGACCAGGCCAAGATGGCGCTCGGGCAGGACCAGAGCCGGGTTGCGCGGAATGGCGCCCAGGCAGGGGATGCCGGTGGCGACCAGGGCATCGGTCAGCATGCGCTCATGCTTGGTCGAGGCAACGCGGTTGAGGATGACGCCCGCCACGCGGACGCCGACGCGCCAATTGGCAAAGCCGGCCACCAGCGGCGCCACGGACTGGCTCTGGCGGTCGGCATCGACCACCAGGACGACCGGCAGTTCGAGCAGTTCGGCGAGGTCGGCGGTGGAGCCATAGCCATCGGCGGCGCCATCAAACAGGCCCATGACGCCCTCGACCAGCAGCAGATCAGCCCCCGTCGCCTGCATGGCGGCCAGCTGCTTGATGCGGCCGGGCGCCATCGACCAGGGGTCGAGATTGACCGCATCGCGCAAGGCCGCGCGGCCGAGAAAGGTCGGGTCGATATAGTCCGGGCCGGTCTTGGCCGGTGCCACCACGACGCCCTGGCGGCGCAGCGCAGCCAGCAGGCCCAGCGTGATGACGGTCTTGCCCGAGCCCGAACGGGGCGCGGCGATGACGAGGCCTTTAGCCAAAGATGTGTCCCCGCATTTCCTCGACATACCAGTCGAGGCTGGCGCGATACTGGCTGACCGGGCCCAGTACCACAATGGCCGGGGTCGGCACATTGATGAGGCTGGCGGCCTCAGCCAGGGTGGTTTCGATCACCGACTGACGCGGCGTGGCGGCATGCGAGACAATGGCCAGGCGTTCATCGCCCGCTCGGCCCGCCGCCAGCAGCTTTTCGGCAATGGAGCCGAGATGCTTGACGGCCATGAACATGACGATGACCGGCGCCGCCCCGGCCACGGCGGGCCAGTTGACGCCATGCGGCACCGCGCCGGTCTCGTCATGACCAGTCAGGAAGATCACCGCCTGGTTGGTATCGCGATGGGTAACGGGAATGCCGGCATAGGCGAGGCCACCAATGCCCGACGATATGCCCGGCACGATGCGGAAGGGCACGCCCGCCGCGGCCAGGGCCCCGGCCTCCTCGCCGCCACGGCCGAACATATAGGGATCGCCGCCCTTGAGCCGCAGCACGCGCCGGCCGGCTCTGGCGAGCGCGATCAGCTGCAGCGAGATATCGGCCTGTTTGGGCGAGGGCCGGCCGCCCCGCTTGCCGGCAAAGACGCGCTCGATATGGGCCGGCGCCATGGCCAAAAGGTCCGGCGAGACCAGTGCGTCATGCACGATGACATCGGCCTGGCCCAGGCCATGATAGGCCAAAAGCGAGACCAGGCCCGGCCCGCCCGGCCCGGCGCCGACCAGCCAGACAGAGCCGGGCTGCAGCGGCGGAAAATCGGCGTGGTCGAGCGCGGCAAAGTGGGCCGGCCGACGCGGCTTGCGGATCCAGCCGAACATCAGGGCGTGACCTCTTGAGGCGCCCGTGGCATGGGGGCACACTGGCCACGAAGTGAGACCGCAAGAGCATGAAAATCCTGATCCTGGGCGGCACCGAGGAGGCGCGCGACCTGGCCAGTCGCCTGGTAGCGCTGGGTCATGACGTGACCAGTTCGCTGGCGGGACGCACACAGGCGCCGATCCTGCCTGCCGGCGCAGTGCGGGTGGGCGGCTTTGGTGGCGCCAGCGGGCTCAGCGCCGTGCTGCGCAGCGCCGGCATCGCGCGGCTGGTGGACGCCACCCATCCCTATGCCGGGACGATGTCGCGCCATGCCGTCGCGGCCGCGCAGGAGAGCGGCGTACCGCTGGTGCGGCTGATGCGGCCCGCCTGGGAACAACCCGAAGGCGCGGACTGGAGCATTGTCCAAACCGCCGCCGAAGCTGCGGCAACGCTGCCCGAGGGCGCCGACGTGCTGCTGACCACCGGCCATACGGGACTGGAACAGTTCTTCGAGCGCGGCGACTGTCGCTTTCTCGTGCGGCTGATCGAGGCGCCCGCCCTGCCTGTGCCAGCGCATGCCAGGCTGCTGCAACGGCGCCCGCCCTATGGGCTGGACGACGAGATGACGCTGCTCGAGCGCGAGAGGATCACTCATCTGGTCACCAAGAATTCGGGTGGCGGGCAGACGGTGGCCAAGCTCGAAGCGGCGCGGCGGCTGGGGGTCAAGGTGATCATGATCGACCGCCCCGCCTATGGACCGGCAATCGAGGTGAGCAGCGTGGACGGCGCCATCGAGGCGCTGGCGCTGAAGGGCTGACCAAAGCCGGCCAGGCTGAAGCCGGGGGCGCAGCGGGCCAGGGCACAGGTGGCAAAGGCCGATTTGCGCTTGGACAGCAGCAGCGGCCCGGCCAGACCAGCCACCGCCTCGGCAACGCCGGGACCGGCATCGCGCAGGTCATCCTCGTCAAACAGGCGCAGCGGCACGGCAAAATGCAGTGCCAGCGGCAGCAGCAACGGGCTGGTCTGCTTGCGCTTGTGGGTGCCGATGGCGACCAGCTGGTCAGCCTCAAGGCCGGATTGGGCCAGGCAGGTCTCGAGCAGCGCGATAAGCGCGTCGGCGTCGGCGGCCGAGGCAAAGCCCATGCCGGCGACAAATCGGTATGGTGGGGCAGATGCCCCCGGGCTGGCCGTCATCATCGCCTCTCAAGACAAGAGGCAGGTTCGCTCAAGACCGTTGCAGCTCCGGACTTGGTCCCCGATTTGGGTCGACCGCACCGAACTCTGTTTCAGTTCCGTCAGGGGAACTCTGCGCATCAGGCCGTAATAGGCGGGCAGAAGCGCTTGGTCAATCAATGGCTTGGCCGATACGGCATCCAGATCAGAATGCTTCTGAAAATGATTTGCAAATTCAACGACTTGCCTGACCGGCTTGAGGGGTCTATGGGCTTTTTCCACCTATCGAAGAGGCCGACCCGTGACCATCACCGCCAGACGGACGCTTACCATTGCCGCCGGCAGCCTGTTGATCGGGCTGCTGGTATTGGGCCTCAAATTCCTGGCCTGGCGGACTACCGGCTCGATTGCGCTCTATTCCGATGCCCTCGAATCAATCGTCAACGTGGTCACGGCCGTGGTGGCCCTGATTGCGGTGTGGCTGGCGCAAAAGCCGGCCGATGCCGCCCTGCCCTATGGCTATCACAAGGCCGAGTATTTTTCGGCGGTGATCGTGGGCGTCATGATCATCGTCGCGGCCATTCTCATCGTGCGCGAAGCCGTGCTGGGCTTTCTGGCGCCGGCTTTGCCCGAGGCACCGCTGCAGGGGCTGGCCATCAGCCTCGTCGCCACCGCGATCAACGTCGTCTGGGCCTTTGTGCTGATGCGGCACGGTCGCTCGGTCGGCTCGCCGGCGCTGCAGGCCGATGGCAAGCATCTGATGACGGACGTTATCTCGACGGTGGGCGTGCTGGTAGGGCTGGGACTGGTCTATCTCACCGGCTGGGCCGAGCTCGATGCGATCCTGGCGGGGCTGGTGGCGCTCAACATATTGTGGTCGGGCTGGCATGTCGTGCGCGACAGCGTGGGCGGGCTGATGGATGTGGCCGTGCCCAAGGCCATCCAGCACACGATCCGCGAAGTGATTGCCGGCAATGCCGACGGGGCCATCGAAGCGCATGACATCCGCACCCGCCAGGCGGGCAAGATGACCTTTATCGACTTTCACCTGGTGGTGCCCGGCGCCATGAGCGTTGAGGCGGCGCATGCCATTTGTGACACGATCGAAGCCAAGCTGCGCGAGGCGGTGCGCGACGTGCAGATCACCATCCATGTCGAGCCGGAAGACAAGGCCAAGCATTCCGGCATTGTGGTGCTGTGAGGCTTGCGGCCAGTGGGCGGAAACGGCAGAGTCTGTTGATGCGCATGCTTATTCTTGTCATCGTTGCCCTGCTGACCGGCCCGGCCTTGGCGCAGGGCGGCGAGCGCTATGACAATGCGCGCTTCGGCTATGGAATCGGCGTGCCCGACGGCTTTGTCGGCCAGGGCGAGAGTGCCAATGGGGATGGGCAGGCATTTGCCGTGCCGGGGCGGGCCATTGCCCTGCTGGTCTGGGGCGGTTTGGTCGCCGACTTCGATGCTGAAGTGGCGACACGCATGGCGCAGGACGCGGCCGAAGGCTGGAACCAGACCTATCAGGCCGTGACGCCGCGCTGGGCCAGTTGGTCAGCGACCGCGGGCGGGCAGATCCGTTACCAGCGCATGATCCTGCTGTGCGACGGGCAGAGCTATGCTGCCTTCCGGGCCGAGTATGGCCCGCGCGACCGGGTCGAGATGGACCCGGTCATCGAGCAGCTGGTCGCGTCGCTGCGCGGGGCGGCCTGCTAGAATTCGATGCCGAGCTGGGCTTTGACGCCGGAGCGGAAGTGGTGCTTGATCTCGGTCATTTCGGTGACCAGGTCGGCAATCTCGATCAGCTCGTCCTTGGCATTGCGGCCGATGACGATGACATGGGTATCGGCGGGCTTGTTGCGCAGGAATTCGACCACTTCCTCGATGGGCAGATAGTCGTAGCGCAGCACGATATTGAGCTCGTCGAGCAGCACCATCTTGTAGCTGGGGTCCGAGATCAGGCTCTTGGCCTGTTCCCAGGCCTTGCGGGCGGCGGCGAGGTCGCGCTGGCGGTCGGCGACGTCCCAGGTGAAGCCCTCGCCCATGGCGTTGATGGTGACCAGTTCAGGGAATTTGAGCAGCACGTCGCGCTCGCCGGTTTCCCAGACGCCCTTGACGAACTGGACGACGCCGACCTTGAAGCCATGCCCCAAGGCCCTGAAAACCATGCCGAAAGCGGCGGTCGACTTGCCCTTGCCCTTGCCGGTATGGACGATGAGCAGGCCTTTTTCCTGGGTTTTCGTCGCCAGGATCTTGTTTCTGGCCTCGCGCTTCTTCTTCATTTTTTCCGCGTGATAGGCATCACGCTCGGCCTCGGTCATGAGGTCGGTCTTCTTGACGGGCCTGGGAGGGGTGTCGGTCATGCAAGACGCTCCGCGTGTTCAATAATGAGCCGCGCCGCGTCAGCCGGCGCCAGATCTGTGGTGTCAATGTCGAGGCGATTGGGGTGCTCAAAGCGCAGCAGTTCGGTGGTCTGCCGCATGTGCTGCGCGCTCGCCAGGTCGGTGTGCTTGAAGTTGGCGACGCGGTCTGCCGAACCGATGCGCGCGGCATGGGCGGCGTCAGAGGCCCTGAGCAATACTGGAACAAATGTATTTCCGCGGCGCTGCGCCAGCGTGGCGACCTGATCAAAAGCCTTCCGGTCCATCGGATTGTGTTCTGTCAGGCAGTTTGTCAGCACGTAGCTGGTATCGCTTGGTGCAATTTCCTCTATCGCCAACATGGCCTGCTCGCGGATGACCCAGGTCAATTCCCAGACCCGTGGCGGCAGCTTCGACTTTCCGTCGGCCTGGATCAGCGGGAAAATGACATTGTTTACCCGGTGGTTGTCGAACAGCACTGCGGTGGTCACCGCGCAGATGGCCCTGGCAATGGTCAGCTTGCCGACGCCATAGTGGCCAATGAGATAGACGATGGTGTTTCTCATGCTTCCTCCTCGAGCAATGCATAGGCTGCATTGGAGCGGGGGGACCAGAGGCCGCGCTGGCGGGCCTCGTCGAACTTGGCGATGAGTTCGGCATAGCCATAGGCATTGGCGCTCTGGATGAAGCCTCGCGTGGCGTCGTCCTCGATGAAGGCCTCGAAGGCCAGGTCGAAATGGTGCGTCTTGACCGCGCCGGTGGTAGCGGCGAAAGCGAACATGAAATCGACCGTCGCGATGATCTCGAAGGCGCCGCGATAGCCGTGGCGCTTGACGCCGGTGAGCCATTTGGGATTGACGACGCGGCTGCGCATAACGTGGCTGATCTCTTCCTCAAGGGTGCGGATGATTGGCCGGTCGGGGCGAGAATGGTCGTTGTGATAGGCGGCCGGCTTGAGCCCGGTCAGGGTTTCGGCGGCGGCGGAAAGGCCGCCCTCGAACTGATAGTAGTTATCGCTGTCGAGCAGGTCGTGCTCGCGATTGTCCTGGTTGTGGACCACCGCATCGATATCGGAGAGGCGGGCGGCGAAGCGGGCGCGCTCGGGCGTGCCGGATGCCTGGGCGCCATAGGCATATTGGCCCCAATCGAGGGCCTGATTGCCCAGATCGGCCTTGCTGGTCCAGTTGCCATTGTCGATCAGCGCATTGAGGCCGGCGCCGTAAGTGCCGGGCTTGGAACCGAAAATCCGGTGGCCGGCGGCGAGGCCAGCCTCATCCTGGCTCTGCCCCTGCGCCATGAGGCCCAGCGCGTCGCTGCGCATGCGGGCGGCGATGGGATTATCATCGGTGGGTTCGTCGAGCGCGCCGATGGCGCGGATGGCGCGGTCGAAGAGGGCGATCTGGGCCGGGAAGGCATCGCGGAAAAAGCCGGAAATGCGCAGGGTGACGTCGACGCGCGGGCGGCCGAGTTTTGGCAGCGGGATGATCTCATAGCCCGAAACGCGCAGCGAGCCCGGATCCCAGGTCGGGCGGGCACCGATCAGGGCCATGGCCTGGGCGATATCATCGCCGCCGGTGCGCATATTGGCGGTGCCCCAGACCGAGAGGGCAACCGAGCGCAGATTGTGGCCGTGATCCTGAAAATGCCGCAGGACCAGGCTTTCGGCCGATTTCTGGCCAAGCTGCCAGGCAGTGGGCGTGGGCACGGCGCGATTGTCGAGCGAGAAGAAGTTGCGGCCGGTGGGCAGCACGTCGAGCCGGCCGCGCGAGGGTGCGCCCGAGGGGCCTGGGGCGATGAACTTGCCGTCCAGACCGTCCAGCAAGGCCTGGATTTCGGCGGGGCCGGAGGCGGCCAGGCGGGGGCGGATAAGGGTTTCTACCGTGGCGAGGACAGCTTTGGTGGCGGTCCAGTCGTCGGAGGCGCGGAGCGAGCCATTGACCAGGCCGGCGGCGATGGTTTCGAGCTGCTCGACGACATCGCCGATGCGGCGCGCGCCCGCCTTTTGGTCACCAGCCTGGACGGGTGATGAGCGAGGAAGCGTCGGGCCGGACCATGGATCGCCCAGCTTTGCCGTGAGCGGATCAAAGCCGAGTTTGAGATCGTCGGCCAGGGCCCGGATCAAAGAGTTATCCCCGGCACTCTCGCCACGCGGTACTCTGGCGAGGGCGACGATGAGATCGCGCTGAAGATCGCCCTGCGGCGACTGGCCGAAAATGTGCAGGCCATCGCGGATCTGGGCTTCCTTGAGGTCGCAGAGGAAGTTGTCGATCTTGAACAGCGCCTCGGTTTCGTCCTCGGGCAGGCCGATATCGCGGTCGAGCCGGCTGTCGCGGGTGAAATCGAAAATGCGGCGCCTGAGGTCGGCGAGGCGGCGGCGGTCCATGCCGGAAGCGGCGTAATATTCGTCGAGCAGGGCTTCGAGATCCTTGAGCGGGCCATAGGTCTCAGCGCGGGTCAGCGGGGGCACCAGATGATCGATGATGACCGCGCCGGTGCGGCGCTTGGCCTGGGTGCCCTCGCCGGGATCGTTGACGATGAAGGGATAGAGATGGGGCAGCTGGCCCCAGAGCGCATCTGGATAACTCGTGGCGTCGAGGGCGGTGGCCTTGCCGGGCAGCCATTCCAGCGTGCCGTGCTTGCCATTGTGGATCAAAGCATGGGCGCCAAAATCGTGGCGCAGCCAGAGATAGGCGGCGAGATAGGCGTGCGGCGGGACCAGAGCGGGATCGTGATAGCTGGCGGTCTCGTCGAGCTGATAGCCGCGGGCGGGCTGGATCAGCACGGCGAGGTTGCCAAGGATGAGGGCCGGCAGGTGAAAGGCGTCGCCCTGGACAAAGGGGTCGGTGGCCGGATCGCCCCAGCGGGCTGTGACCTCGGCGCGGATTTTTTCCGGCAGCGTCGCGAAGAGAGTGGCGTAGCGGGCCAGGGGCAGCGTGGCCGGAGAGGCACTGCGCCGCGGGTCGGCATTGGTCGGGCCAGATTGGAGGCGGTCGATGAGAGCGGCGGCTGTCAGGCTGCCGACGGATGTACCATAGCCCGCGCTCTCCAGCGCCTGCAGCATGCGGATGGTGGATTCGGGCGCATCATAACCGACGCCATTGGCGAGGCGCCCGTCGCGTATGGGATAATTGGCCAAAACGAGGGCGATCTTGCGGTCAGCGCGCGGGGTGGCGCGCAGGCGCGACCAGCTGGCGGCAAGGCTGGCGGCGCGGGCAATGCCGGAGGGATCGGGAGCATAGGCGGTCAACGGAATCTGGCAGCGCTCGTGCCAGAGCGCATCGGCCCGGTGGCCAACGATGAGGCCGGCCAGGCGCCCGTCGATTTCGGGCATGACCAGAAACATCGCCATATCCTTGGACGACAGGCCCTGGCTGTCAGCCTGCCACTGGCCCTGCGAGCGGCCCGTCTGGATCAGCTGGATGACCGGAGCGTCGCAAGTGGCGAAGGGGTTTGCCGCGGGGTCGAGGCCGTCGATGCCCAGGGCAAAGCCGGTGAGGTTGAGCACGGCGGCGGGGGCGACGGCGCCCAGCACCTGCTGGACGAAGGCAATGCAGGCGGTCTCCTTGAGCGAGGAGACGAGGATGGGCACCGGAGCGAGGCCCTGGGCCTCGAGCGCGGCGATCAGCGCTTCGATGGTGGCGGTGCCGGCGCCTTCGAGGGCGGCGCGGTAGAAGAGGATCGGGATATGGGCGGGCTTGCCGCCGGGCGGCAGACAGAGCGCGGCGCGGATGGTGGCCTGGTCGGTGACGCCCTTGCCTGGATACCAGAGGCCGAAGCGGGCGAAGGCGGCAGGCGCCAAATTTGCCAATACGGCCCCCTCCCCCGGCAAGGCCAGGCGATGGAGCGCACGCAGGATGGTGTCGGCATTGGCGGGGCCGCCGGCAATGAAGAGCTGGTGCAGACGGGTCCAGTCATCGGGGTGGACGCTGGAGCGCGCCTGCAGGATGGGATCGGGATTGGTGTCGCCGGGCAGCAGGACCAGCGGGATGCGGCGATTGGCGCAGAGGGCGGTCAGCTCGTCGACGCCATATTGAAAATAGGCGGCGCCACCGATGAGGCGGAGGACGACGAGCCGGGCATGGGCGATGGTCTGCTCGAGCCACAGATCGACCGAGAGATTGTTGGAAAGGCGCAGCGTATTGGCCAGGCGCAGTTCGTCCTCACCGGCCCGGTCGGCGGCGGCGGCCAGCATGGACAATTCGCTATCGGCCGAGCTGGCAAAGACCAGCGCGCCGGGGCGCTGGTCGAGATCGATGGCTTCGCCCTCCTGCTGGATGGCACCGGCCTGGGCCGAGAGAAGGTGCACGGGGCTTAAGCCTTTTTGACGAACTCGGTACGCAGGACCAGACCCTTGACCTTTTCGGCATTGCATTCGATTTCGGCGGTGTCGTCGGTCAGGCGGATATTCTTGACCAGGGTACCGCGCTTGAGCGTCACCGAGGTGCCCTTGACCTTGAGATCCTTGATCAGGGTGACGGCATCGCCATCATTGAGCTGGGTGCCGTTGGCGTCCTTGGTGATTTCGGTCATGCTTCTTGTCCTTTTTTAGCCCCACTTTGGCACGCGCCAAGGGGTGAGCATCCAGTCGCGGCAATGGCCGCCCTAGGCGGCGACGGCGAGCGCCCGCTCCAGGCTGGCGGTGATCGCCGCGCGGTCGAGGGGGCTTTCGCCGATGACAACCAGCGCCGTGTCGCGGGCCTCGCCGGCCTTCCAGGGGCGATCGAAATAGGCGCTGACGCGGGGCCCGACGGCCTGGATGGCGAGGCGCGCAGCGGCGCCGGGAACGGCGGCAAAGCCCTTGAGGCGCAGCACATCGTGCTCGCGAATAGTGGCCTCGATAATGGCCAGCAGCTCATCCTTGCCGGCAATGGCGGGCAGATGGATGGAGAAGCTGTCGAAATCGTCATGCTCGTGGGTTTCCCCGCCATGCTCGAGCTCGTGGTGGCTGGGGCGGTTGGCAATGTCGTCCTCGCTGCCCATGCCGAGGCCCAGCAGCGCCGTGATATCGACATGGCCATTGCTGGCGCGCAGCACGCCGACGCCGGGGCGCAGTTCGGCACGGATATTGGCCTCGACCTTGTCGAGCATGGCGGCATCGAGCAGATCGGCCTTGTTGATGACGACAAGGTCGGCCACCGAAAGCTGATCCTCAAAGAGCTCGCCCAGCGGGGTTTCGTGATCGAGCATTTCGTCCTGACGGCGCTGGGCGTCGACGGCGGCCTCGTCGGAGGCAAAGCGGCCTTCCGCAAGCGCCGAGGCATCGGCCACGGTGACGATGCCGTCAATGGTGACCTGGGCCTTGATTTCGGGCCAGTTGAAGGCGCGGATCAGCGGCTGAGGCAAGGCCAGGCCGGAGGTTTCGATAATGATGTGATCGAATTTGTCGGGGCGGGCCAGCAAAGCCTGCATGGTGGGGATGAACTCATCGGCCACGGTGCAGCAGATGCAGCCGTTGGAGAGCTCGATCATATCCTCCTCGCGGCAGGTTTCATCGCCACAGCCGGCCAGGATGTCCTTGTCGACGCCCAGATCGCCGAATTCGTTGATGATCAGGGCAATACGCTTGCCCTTGGGGGCATGGGCCAGCAGGTGGCGGACCAGGGTGGTCTTGCCGGCACCGAGAAAGCCGGTGATGACGGTGGTTGGGATCTTGCTCATGCTGACGCACTCCGGGGCCGGCAGTGGGACAGGACGAAATTGGGGCAGCATAGGGTCTGCGTCATGACATCTCCTGGCCGTCCACCCGACGGCACAAAGGGTTAAGGGCTCTGCGCCCGGATGGTGTGAAGGCAGGTCTCCTGGCTCGCGGTGATCACCACGCCCCTCGCCTTCCCGGCAGCATGGCTGCCAGTGGCAATAGAGGGGAATGCACCGCTTACAGTTGCGGGGGCAGCCACGGTTTTGCGCCCTGATGGGTACGTCGCACCGTGTTCCCTTTTCCGAGCCGCCGCTCAAGGCGTAATGCCTTTTGCATGGACTCAGGTATCCCTCCGGCACCACGGCCTTGGGGAACCAACACGGGCTTTGGTGTGCCACCAAATGGCGCGGACTGCAATGACCGGTCGGCCATTGCTGCGAAAACGGGCCCGTGGTCAAGCCCAGGGCATGGCGCAGAGCGACGATTTGAGCCCGGCAGGGACCAGTGATTCGGGATAGATCAGACGCAGCCAAGGAGACGAGCGATGAAACCGATCAAGTTCAGCAAGGAAGAAACCAAGGCCATTGTCGGCGAGATCAAGGATTATTTCCGCGAGGAGCTGGACCAGGAGATTGGCAGCATTCCGGCGGAAATGCTGATGGCGTTCTTTGCCGAGAAGATGGGCGCCTATTACTATAATCGCGGGGTCTATGATGCCCAGAGCGCGCTCAAGGAGCGGATGGACAGCCTGCATGACGACCTTTACGGGCTGGAGCAGCGGACCAAGCATACGCGCTGAGCGGGCGGGCCCTGCAAATATCGGGGTTTCGACACGCCAGCCAACCGGCTAGATAGCGCCGCCGGATGCTGACCGGCTTGTTCGGGAGAGACCCTTGGGCTTCAATTTTGCCACGCTGGCACCAATCGGGCTGCTGATCGCATCCAATCTGTTCATGACCTTTGCCTGGTATGGGCACCTCAAGTTTCCCAGCGCGGCGCTGTGGGTCGTGGTGCTGATCAGCTGGTGCATTGCATTCTTCGAATATTGGCTGGCCGTGCCGGCCAACCGAATTGGCTATGGCGTCTATTCGGGCGCCGAGCTCAAGACCATCCAGGAAGTGATCTCGCTGTCGGTCTTCGTGCTGTTTGCGGTATTCTATCTGGGCGAAAAGCTCACCTGGAACCACGGCATCGGCTTTGCCATGATCGCGCTGGGCGCGTTCTTCATCTTCAAGGGCCCGCTGAAATAGCCAGCCCGGCAAACCGGGCTGGCTGAAGCGAGAGCTAGTGCGAGGTGCCCGAACCGCCGATAGCCACAATGCCGAATGGTGCGCCAGCGACCGGGAGGGCGCCGGTTTCGGTGAAGCTGACGATGTCGATTAGGTGAACCTTGCCCCGGTTGGGATCGGTGATGGCGACCACGTCTCCGGCCACGGCAATGCGGGGGCGCGGCAGGTTCCATTCACCATCCATGGAATAGGGCTCAGTGACAGCCAGGGACTGGACGATGGCGCCGGCGACAATATCGAGCTGGTGCAGCTTGCCGTCCTCGGTGAAGACATAGGCATATTTGGCGCGGATCGGATCGACGGCGAAATGGACGCGGCGGGTGGGCAGATCGACGAGGAGGAAGGGCGCGGCCTCG
Organism: uncultured Devosia sp.; assembly: GCA_963975335.1. Taxonomy (GTDB): domain Bacteria; phylum Pseudomonadota; class Alphaproteobacteria; order Rhizobiales; family Devosiaceae; genus Devosia. The sequence continues at coordinate 29,459 of CAXBHD010000004.1, forward strand.
GCCGGATCAATGATGGCAACACGGTCGGCGCCGTAGTTGCCCAGGAAATATTGCATGCCGACGCCGCCGATGAAGGTCGTCGACTTGCCCTCCGGGAGGTCGGCATAGGGGAGCTTTTCGATCTGCGGGGCGCCCGAGCCTGAGACAATCAGCACCCCATCGCTGCAACCGAAAATGACCCGATCACCCGAGCTGGCTTCGCCATGCAGATCGGGGCAGGCATGGGTGTCGCCGACCAATTCGCCCCGGGCGTCGAGGACATTGAGGCCGAGGCGTGGCTTTTTCTCATCATCGGCATTGGCGGCAGAAACGAGGGTATAATCGCCCCACGGCACGGCGACGCCGTGATGGGCGGTGCCGCTGTCGCGCTCGGTGACGGTGAGTTCACCCCCGAAGGCCCAGGCGCCGGCGTTGAAAAGGCTGACCTTGCCCGAGCCGTCAAAGAACAGGGCCGCCTTGCCGCCATGTTCGACGAAGTGGGCCGGCTTTTTTCCTTCGAGCAGGACGTCGACAAGGGCGGGTTCGGAGAGTTCGATGTCGCCGTGATCGCCATGGTCTTCAACGGCAATGCCGCCGTCGATGGCGGCGACCTGATTGGCCGCGCCCTGGACGGCGAAGATGGCATTGTCGGCGGCATAGAGGGTGGCAGGGGCGGCAAGCGCAAAGCTGGCCAGCGTTTCGCCGCTGTTCAGATCGAGCGCGGTGACGGTAGGGGCGGCGTGATCGGCGATGAACAGGCGCCAGGCCGAAACGTGGTCATCGGCCAGGACCGGAAGCGTCAGGGCGGTGGCGGCAAGAAGGGAGAGAAGGAAACGACAGGGCATGCGGCGGCTCCGATATGTTAGCACGTTACAGTTGAGGCGACGTTTTTCGCGCGCGACGATGTGCTCCCTCCCCTTGCGGGGCGGGAGGGTCCGTTCGTCGCCCGACAGGCGCCCCCCGCCCCCCAGGGAGGGCGGGTTGCGATTGCGGATGGGCCGGCGAACTAGCCCAGGCAGTCGACCAGGCTGGTGGCAAGGCCACGCAGCAGGGTGGAATAGAGATCGGGGCCCTCGGCGAGGGCGCCGCCTTCGGGGTCGAGGGTGCCGGCGCGGGCCGGGGTGCCTTCGGTGATGGCGGCGATGATGGTGGGTTCGAAATTGGGTTCGGCAAAGACGCAGGTAATGCCGGTTTCGGCCAGCTTGGCCTTGAGCTCGTCGATGCGGGCGGCGCCGGGCATGGTATCGGGGGTCACGGTGACCGAGCCGGCCAGGTTGAGGCCGAAACGGGCCTCGAAATACTGATAGGCATCGTGAAAGACGATGAAGGGCTGGTTGACGATCGGCGCCATTGTGGCAGCAAGCTCGGCCTGCAGCGCATCGAGCTTGACCAGTTCAGTCGCAGCATTGGCCTCGTAGGCGGCGGCATTGTCGGGATCGGCGGCGACCAAAGTCTTGGCGATCTGGGTGACCATCAGCTTGGCGTTTTGCGGATCGAGCCAGAAATGCATGTCACCCTCGCCATGTGCGTCGTGGTCATGGCCATCGTGGTCGTCGTGAGCGGCCTCGGCAGCGTGGTCATGGTCTTCGCCCTCATGGATATGGGGCTCAAAGGCGCCGCCTTCGCGGACGGGCAAGAGGGTGATGCCGGGGGCCTCGGCGAGTTCGACCACTTGCGCCTTGGTGGCGAGGGTGTCGAGGGCATCAGCAAGGAAGAGCTCCATGCCGTGACCATTCCAGAAGACGATATCGGCGGCCTCGAGCGCACCGGCATCGGAAGGTCGCAGGGCATAGGTATGGGGCGAAGCGGCGCCCTTGACGATGAGCGTGGGCTCGGCGATGCCGGCCATGACGGCGGCGACCAGGGAATGGACCGGCTTGATGGAGGCCACGACATTGGGGGCGGCGAAGGCGGTGGAGGCGAGCAGCGCCGTGGCCAGCAGGGTGAGCGGAGCGAGCAGTTTCATCGGCGGAGCCTCGTGGCAGCTGAGTGGGATGCGTGATATGTAATGTTATTACGCTTGCGGCAGTGTTATGCTATAACGTATTGGATCGGGTCAAGCGGGTTGTCTGGTTTTTTGGCATAGGGCGCCCCCTGCCCGGATGCGACCGGGTAATGGAACGGACTGACATGATGAATGGGCTGGCTGCAAAAGAACCCCTGATCACCCTGCGCAATGCCGGGGTAACGCGCGGCGGACGCCGGCTGGTGAGCGGCGTCGACATGACCATTGCGCGCGGCGAGATCGTGACGCTGATCGGGCCGAACGGCTCGGGCAAATCGACCACGGCCAAGCTCGCAACCGGCGTGCTCAAGCCCAGCACCGGAAGCGTGACGCGCCAGCCGGGGCTGCGCATCGGCTATGTGCCACAAAAACTCAGCATTGACTGGACGCTGCCGCTGACAGTGGAGCGGCTGATGACGCTGACCGGCCGGTTTTCGGCTGCCGAGATCGATGCGGCGCTGGAAGCGGTGGGCGCGGCCCGGCTGCGCAAGGCGGCGGTGCAGGAGCTGTCGGGCGGGGAATTCCAGCGCGTGCTGTTTGCCCGGGCGATGATCCGCAAGCCGGACCTCTTGGTGCTGGACGAGCCGGTTCAGGGCGTCGATTTTTCCGGCGAACTGGCGCTTTACGATCTGGTGCGGCAGATCCGCGACACGACGCAGAGCGGGATCCTGATGATTTCCCATGACCTGCATGTGGTGATGGCGGAGACCGATACGGTGATCTGCCTCAATGGCCATGTCTGCTGCACCGGCACGCCTTCGGCGGTGAAAAGCAGCCCGGAATATCTGGCGCTGTTCGGTGCGCGGGCGGCGCATACGCTGGCCATCTATGAACATCATCACGACCACGAGCACCATGACGATGGCTGCGTGGTGGCGGCCGGCGAGACGCATCAGCATGATCACGCCCATGCGCCTGAGGGACACGAGCATGTTCGGTGATTATTTCTCCCGTGCGCTGATCGCCGGCATCGGCCTGGCTTTGGTGGCCGGACCGCTGGGCTGTTTCGTGGTCTGGCGGCGCATGGCCTATTTCGGCGATACCATGGCGCATTCAGCGCTGCTGGGCGTGGCGCTGTCGATCATTCTCTCGATCAATATGACGCTGGGCGTGTTCGCCGTAGCCGCTTTGGTGGCTGGCGCGCTGATCGTGCTGCAGAGGCAGGCAACGCTGTCGACCGATGCGCTCTTGGGCATATTGAGCCATTCGACGCTGGCGGTGGGGCTGGTGCTGGTGGGTTTTTTGACCACGGTGCGCATCGACCTGATGGGGTTTCTGTTCGGCGATATCCTGGCCGTGTCGGTGGAAGACATCGTCATCATCTGGGGTGGCGGGCTCGCCATCCTGGCCATCCTTGTGCTGGCCTGGCGGCCGCTGCTGGCCTCCACGGTAAGCCCAGAGCTGGCGGAGGCCGAGGGGCTGCGGCCCGAGGCGAGCCGGCTGGTGCTGATGATCCTGATGGCCTCGGTCATCGCCATTGCGATGAAGCTGGTGGGCGTGCTGCTGATCACCTCGCTGCTGATCATTCCGGCTGCGACGGCGCGGCGCCTGAGCGCGACGCCGGAAATGATGGCCGGCGTGGCGGCGGTACTGGGCGCCATTGCCGTGGTCGGCGGCCTGTTGGGGTCACGAAGCTGGGATACGGCGTCCGGCCCCTCTATCGTGGTGATGGCGCTTGTTATATTTCTGGTGTCGCTGACCGTGCCGGTCACGCGGCTATTCGGGCGGAGAGAAAACCATGGCGCATAGTCACGACGTTCCAACCGATCTGACGCGCAATCAGGGGCTGGTGCTGGGCGCGCTCAACCATTCGGTGGGGCCGCTGAGCGCCTATGACATTCTCGACAAGCTGCGGGGCGACGGGCTGCGGGCGCCGCTGCAGGTCTATCGCGCGCTCGACAAGCTGGTGGAGCGCGGCCTGGCGCATCGGCTGGAATCGCTGAACGCCTTCGTGGCCTTCGCCGACGAGCATTGCCACCGCAAGGGGCTGATCGCCTTTGCCATCTGCGCCGATTGCGGCAAGGTCGATGAGTTCGCCGATGCGATCATCGAGGAGCGCCTGGGCGAATGGGCCGGGGCCAAGGGCTTCAAGGTTGAGCGCACGACGATGGAAATCCGCGGCAAATGCGCGGAATGCGTCGCCGCGGCGGCCTAGACCTCGAGCGTCAAGCGCTCTCGCCAAAGCTCAGAAAATGCACCGCGGCAGAGCCATATTCGCGGCGATCGTCGAGGGTAAAGGCGTCGGGAATGGCGATGTCGGCACTGGCGCTTTCCTCAAAGACGAGCGTGGCGCCCGGAGCGAGCCAGCCGCCTTTGGCGAGACCAGCCAGCGCCAGTTCGCCCAGCCCCTGGCCATAGGGCGGATCAAGGAAAACCAGATCGAACTTGCCAAAGGTGCCGGGGACGCCGAGATCGGTCGCGTCGCGACGCAGCAGCTTGGTAATGCCACCGACACCGAAGGCTTCGATGTGATCGCGCACGAGGCCGCGGGCTTCGGCGCCCATATCGACAAAGGTGGCGTGGGCAGCGCCGCGCGACAGCGCCTCGAACCCCAGCGCCCCTGTGCCAGCAAACAGGTCGAGTACGCGGATGCCGTCAAAGACCGGGCCCAGGCGCGAGGCCAGGATGTTGAACATGGATTCGCGCACGCGATCGGCCGTCGGGCGAATGGAATCGTCCGAGGGCGAGATCAGCTGCTTGCCCTTGAAGCGGCCGGCAACAATGCGCATGGCTTAGGCCTTGGGGCGACGCGGCGCACCGGGGCGACCACCGCCACCGGTCGGACGACCACCAGCTGACGGACGACCGGCACCACCGGCGGGACGACCGCCAGCGGCGGGGCGCCCTGCCCCGCCGGATGGACGACCACCCGGCTTGCCAAAGCCACCGGGCTTGGGACCGCGCTGCGGCGCGGCACCATCGCGCTTGGGATAGGGCTTGCCGTCGGCGCGCATTTTGGGCTTGCCATAGGTCTTGGCCTCAGAGCCGAGACTATCGCGACCCGGGCGGCTGGCACGGTCGGGACGCGGCGACGAAGCGGGGCGCGGGCGATCCGAATAGGACGGGCGGTCGGCGCGATCGGCAAAGACCGGACGATCGCCCTCGGGACGATAGGCACGGACCGGCTTGTCGGAGAAATTGCGGCCGGGGCGCTTGGCCTCGCCGGTAAAGGCAGCGCCAGCGCCGCGTTCGCTGTCCGGGCGCAGGCGCGGCTCGAAGGCGGGACGTTCGCCACCACCGGCATCGCTGCGGCGCGGACCGCGAGGCGTGCCCGTAAATTCGCGATCACGCGGCGGGCGCGAACCGCCTTCGGGACGGGTGCGGGGGGCAAAGTTGCCGGGACGGCCGCCACCGGCCTCTTCGCGGCGCGGACCGCGCGGAGTGCCGGTGAATTCCCGATCGCGCGGCGGACGCGCGCCGCCCTCGGGGCGTGTGCGTGGCTCAAAGCTGCGGGCGGGACGCTCGCCGAAATCGCGGGCTGGACGCGCCGAGGCCGGGCGGCCAGCAGCCGGGCGGGCACCGGCAGGACGATCACCATAGGGGCGTGCCGGACGGTCGCCGTCTTCGCGACGCGGGCCACGCGGCTTATCGCCAAAGGTCTTCTTATCGCCATAGGGCTTCTTGTCGGCATAGGCCGACTTGTCACCATAGGGCTTTTTGCCAGCAAAAGCGGGCTTGTCGCTGTAGGGCTTCTTGTCGCCAAAGCTCTTCTTATCGGCAAAGGGCTTCTTGTCGCCCGGCTTGCCACCGGCGGGACGTGGCGCCTTCTTGCCATAGGTGGCAGCAGACTGATCGTCCGGATCGCGCCAGGTAGTGGCCTTGCCCAGGTTCTTTTTCACAAATTCCTCCGGCGCACGGCCGTCTTCGTCAAAATGGATATGGCGCGGGGGTGGCGCCTCTTCGTCGTCGCGCGGATCGAGCCGCTTGCCGGTGGGCTTGCGGGCATCAAAGCGGCCCGGGCGATCCTGGCGCGGCCGCTCGGCGCGGCGCTCTTCCTCGGTCTGCTCGGCACCATCGGTGAAACGGAAACGCTGGCGCGCAATTTCCACGGTATTGGTGCCGCGGCCGGTCAGGCGATCGCGGGTGGGCTTGCCCTCGAGGGCTGCGGGCTCGGGCATTTCGCTGTCGAAATCGACATCAGCGGCGTCGGCAAGCTTCTTGCCGAGCTGGTCGCGCAGCATCTTGGCCTTGATGGTCTCGATGCCGCCGACGGGGATGTCGCCGAGCTGGAAAGGGCCATAGCTGACTCGGATCAGGCGGTTGACCTCAAGCCCAAGGGCGCCAAGCACATTCTTGACCTCGCGGTTCTTGCCTTCGCGCAAAGCCAGGACCAGCCAGACATTGGCGCCCTGCTCGCGCTCGAGTGTGGCCTCGATAGCGCCGTAGCGGACGCCGTCGATCTCCATGCCATCCTTGAGCTTGTCGAGCGCTGCCTGGGTGACAGAGCCATGGGCGCGCACGCGATAGCGGCGCAGCCAGCCGGTAGCAGGCAGTTCGAGCACGCGCTTGAGGCCGCCATCATTGGTGAGCAGCAGCAGCCCCTCGGTATTGATGTCGAGGCGACCAACCGTGACGACACGCGGCAGGCCATGGGTCTCGAGATGCTCGAAAATGGTTTCGCGGCCCTCGGGGTCCTTCTCGGTGACCACGAGGCCAGCCGGCTTGTGATAGAGCCAGACGCGGGTGCCCTGGCGGGCAGCGAGCGGGGCGCCATCGACCATGACCTTGTCGCGGTCGGTAACGTTGAAGGCAGGGGTCATCACCTTCTTGCCATTGACCACCACGCGGCCTTCGGTGATCCACACCTCGGCATCGCGCCGGGAGCAGAGGCCGGAGCGGGCAATCACCTTGGCGAGACGGTCGCCGGTATCAGGCTTGGCGGGGGTGGTGTCGTTCAGTTCGCGCATCGGGCGGCTTTCATGTCATGCGGGACCCATAGGGGCGGCGCAGAAAGGAGAAAGCGGCCGGATCATCCAGCCGCCTTGCAGAAAAAATACAGGCGCGAAACCCGGCCGAGGCTGGTTCGCATGCTTCGTCTTCAGACCGTCGCTGCTGGTCGCAGTGGCGGCAGTTAAAGGCCCGCCCCACCGCTCCGGCGCTGCGCATTGCGCACCTCGGCGGGACATTGCGGATCGTTTATCGACACCAGGGCGCCACCAGGGGCCGAGCAGATCAGCTCGGCATTGCCGACGGTGGTGAAGTAGTCATCAGGTGGCATATAGAGCGGTCGCTTGGAGTTGTCGACTACGACGTCGCGATTGGCGGCACGCATGCGGGCGGTGAGGCTGCGGGCCTCCTGCTCGGTCAGCGGGCGTCCCTCCAGCGAGCGCAGGTCAACAACCCGGGCATTGCGCAGGCGCTGAATATCGGCTTCCGACAGGGTGCTGACATCGATCCGCACGGTGTCGCTATCAACCGGTAGCTGGGCCGTTGCAACCTGGGCAGTGGGCGCAGGCAGGGCCTGACCGGACGCCGGCAGGACGAGCGGCGCGCGGGCGCGGGTGAGCTCCTCTTTCGGAGCCTGGCCGGGGACCAAGCCAAATCCCTGCGCGGTGGAGGTCATGACCTCGCGTTCGAAGGTGCCAAAATCGGTCAGCGCATTGCCGCCTTCGATCGTGGTGCAGGCAGCCAGTGCCAAGCCCAGCACCATGGCCAAGGCCACTGATCCAACCCGGCGGGCGGCACGAAGAGCAGAATGCTGCCCCGTGATTGCAATATGCATGAAACGTCCTTCGAGATGTTCGCGGCGCTTATAACCCATATTGGGCCCTAAGACCAGATTCTGGCAGCAAGGTGTTCGCCTGGTTCAAACCGGCGTTTTCCGCGGCCGGCCGAACCCGAGCAGGTCGGCGATCAGCAGGATTACGCCCAGGGTGATGGCCATATCGGCGATGTTGAAAATATAGAACGACCACGTGCCCCAGTGCAGATGGAAGAAATCGGCAACTGCGCCATAGAGCAGGCGGTCAAGCGCATTGGACAGGGCGCCGCCGACACAGAAGGCCAGGCCGATGCGGATCAGGGCGGTATCGGCGCGGACCCACCAGACCGAGAGGGCGGCAATGGCCACCAGCATGATCAGGCCGAGGCCCCAGACCGGCAGCCCATCAAGCAGGCCGTAGGACACGCCGGTATTCCAGACGAGGACATAGTCAAAGAAGTCAGTGACCCGCACCACCTCGCCGCCGCGCCAATCGGACATGGCAAAGGGGACGAAGCTGGTGAAGACCTCGACACAGGGCGCGGCACCGATGGCGATGCAGTCGGCCGAGACCTGAAAAGCCTTGTGAGCCCGATCCAGCCCGAAGGCCAGCACCGCCATGACCAGCGAGACATAGACCGATGGGTCAGCCAGCGATTTCAGGTTCATGGCTGCGGCACCGGGCTCAAAGCCCCGCCGCAGCGCGTTCGCGCAGCGCCTGGGCATCGCGCAGCGAGACATCGGGATAGTCGGGGTCGGTGCCGACTTCGGGCAGCACCTTCCACGAACGGGCGCAGCGCTGGCCCTGGGCAAGGCCTGGCCGGACCGCGATGCCGGGCGCGTCGTCGAGACGGAAGGCATCCTGCGGGCCCTCGCCAGGCTCAACCGTAATGGCGGAGGTGATGGCGATCTCGGCCAGGTCCTGGCCGGCCAGGGCCGTCACATAGCGCTGATCGGCGATAAAGACCGTAGGCGCGGCTTCGAGCGAGGAGCCGATATGCTTGTCACGGCGCTCGATTTCGAGCGAACCGGTGACCACGCGGCGGACGGCGCGGATCAGCTGCCACTTGGTAGCCAGATCGTTGTTGAGCCATTCGGCCGGCACCTCGGGGAAGAGGCGCAGATGCACCGAGGAGTCCGGGCCCGGATGACGCTCGAGCCAGACTTCTTCCATGGTGAAGACCAGGATCGGGGCCAGCCAGGCGGTGAGGCAATCGAACAGGTGATTGAGCACGGTCAGCGCCGACTTGCGCTTGAGCGAGGAGATTGGCTCGCAATAGAGCGCATCCTTGCGGATATCGAAGTAAAAGGCGCTCAGTTCGATGTTCATGAAGTTGGTGAGCAGAGTGACGATGCGGCGATAGTCATAGGACTTGTAGGCATCGCGGACCTGGGCATCGAGCTGAGCCAGGCGATGCAGCATGAGCTGCTCGAGCTCGGGCATGTCCTTGGCGTCGACGGTATCGGTGGGCTGGTAATGGGCCAGGTTGCCGAGCAGCCAGCGCAGGGTATTGCGCAGCTTGCGATAGCTGTCGACGGTGGTCTGGATGATCTCCTTGCCCAGGCGCAGATCCTCGGAATAATCCGACGAAGCGACCCAGAGGCGCAGGATATCGGCGCCATACTGCTTGATGATGTCCTGAGGGGCGACGGTATTGCCCAGCGACTTGCTCATCTTCTTGCCGTCGCCATCCATGGTGAAACCATGCGTCAGCACGCTTTCATAGGGCGCATGGCCATTGGTGGCGCAGCTTTCGAGCAGGGACGAATGGAACCAGCCGCGATGCTGGTCAGAGCCTTCGAGATACATCGAGGCGGGGAATTTCAGATGCGGCCATTTCTGCTTGTTGCGCAGCACGAAGGCATGGGTCGAGCCGGAATCGAACCAGACGTCGAGGACGTCGCGGACCATTTCATAATCGTGCTCGGCATAGGAATCGCCCAGGAAGCGCCGGGCGGCGCCATCCTTGTACCAGGCGTCGGCACCCTCGGCCTCGAATGCCTGGGCGATGCGGTGATTGACCACCTCGTCCTTGAGGATTTCATTGGTCGCCTTGTTGACGAAGACACTGATCGGCACGCCCCAGGCGCGCTGGCGGCTTAGCACCCAGTCAGGGCGATCGGCGATCATGGCGCGCAGGCGGTTCTGCCCGGCAGCGGGGTAGAATTTGGTGGCATCAATGGCGTTGAGGGCCCGGTGGCGCAGGGTGTCGCCGGGCGCACCCATGATGTCACGGTCCATATAGACGAACCATTGCGGGGTATTGCGGAAGATCACCGGCTTCTTGGAGCGCCAGGAATGGGGATAGGAATGTTTGACGCGGCCGCGGGCAACCATGGCCTGGCGCTCGGCCAGCGCGGCGATGACGCGGTTATTGGCGTCGCCCTTCTTGCCATTGTCGTCGATGACGCGGGCGGGGCCGCCTTCGGCATCGGGACCCAGACCGGGGGCGTCCTTGGTGTAGAAGCCGTCGTCGCCGACGACATAGGGGACCTCGGACGAGATGCCCTTGTCGGCCAGCAGGCGCGTCGAATTCATCCAGATCTCGAAATCGTCGAGGCCATGGCCGGGCGCGGTATGGACGAAGCCGGTACCGGCATCATCGGTGACGTGGTCGCCATCGAGCAGGGGGACGTCGAAATTGTAGCCGCCGCCGAGGCCGCGCAGCGGGTGGTGGCACTGCAAGCCCGACAGAACGGCCGGCGGCACATCCTGCAGGCGCACAAATTCCTCGACCTTGGCCTTGGCGAAAGTCTCGGCAGCCAGCTTGTCGGCCAGCACGTATTTCTCGCCCGTCGAGGCCCAGTTGCCATCGGCCGCTTTGGTGACCTCATAAAGGCCATAGGCGACCCTGGAGGAGAAGGAGATGGCGCGGTTGGCGGGGATGGTCCAGGGCGTGGTGGTCCAGATAACCACGGAGGCGCCGGTGAGGTGTTCGCGGCGTGCAAGATTGTCCTCGACGGCGGATCCGTCGACGGCCGCGATGCGCGATACCGGGAACTTTACCCAGATGGTGTCGCTCTCATAGTCCGCATATTCGATCTCGGCTTCGGCCAAAGCCGTGCGTTCGACGACGGACCACATGACGGGCTTGGAACCGCGATAGAGCTGGCCGGTCATGGAGACCTGCATCAGTTCCCGGGCGATCTGGGCCTCGGCGTCAAAGCTCATGGTCAGATA
>CAXBHD010000005.1:0-38561 GCA_963975335.1 uncultured Devosia sp.
GCAGACATCCAGTTCTGGTATGACGCCTATTTCACGGATGCCGAGACCTCGCTGGGCGGCAATGCCTGGTGGTCGGTCAATGGCGAGCCGGCCAAGCTCGAGGTGATCGACGAGCAGAACTTCAAGGTCATCTTTTCCGGGCCGAACGGCTTTTTCGTGCAGCAGCTCGCCTGGGCCCAGCAGGACCAGATGACCCGCACGCCCAAGCACTATCTCGAGAAATTCCACATCCGCTACAATCCGGAAGCCGATGCCCTGGCCAAGGCCGAGGGCCTCGAGAGCTGGATTGCGCTGTTCCAGCGCGAGATCGGCATGCTGGACGACAATGCCTTCTACCAGAACGGCAATCGTCCGACGCTCAATGCCTGGGTCTTCGAGCGTCCGCCGGGCTCGAGCACCGAGCAGGCCATTGCCACCCGCAATCCCTATTATTTCAAGATCGATACCGAGGGCACCCAGCTGCCCTATTTCGACCGGATCGTCTATCAGATGGTCGCCGATCCCGAAGTGCTGCTGCTCAAGACGCTGCAGGGGGAAATCGACATCATGGACCAGTATATCGCCACGCCGGCCAACAAGCCGGTGCTGTTCGACGGCCAGGAGGCGGGCGACTACCATTTCTATACCCTGACCGAGACGGCCGCCAATGTGATGGCGTTCCAGCTCAACCTCAATCATCTCGACCCGGTCAAGAACGCGCTGTTCAACACGCTCGAGTTCCGGCATGCCATGTCGCTGGCCGTCGACCGGCAGGCCTTGATCGACGCCGTCTTTGTCGGGCAAGGCTCACCGGCGCAGCCATCCATGCGCGAGGGCGATCCGCTTTATAACGAGCAGCTGGCCAAGCAGTTTACCGAATATGATCCAGCCCGGGCCAATGAGATGCTCGACGCCATCATCCCGGACAAGGATGGCGATGGCTACCGGCTCGATGCCGACGGAAGGCGGGTCTCGATCTTTTTCGAGATCGACCAGTCCCGCACCACCTTCCTCGACATGTTCGAGCTGGCCATTCCCATGTTCCAGGCCATCGGCATTGATGCGCAGATGCGCACCATGGATCGCTCGCTCTGGGAGGAACGGGTACGCCGCGGTCGCGACTATGACGCGACGGCCCACCAGTTCGGGGCCAATTCCGGCATCGCCGCCATGCTCGATGCGCGCTTTTACGTGCCCATCAACAGCAACTGCTTTTATGCCCCGGGCTGGGCGCTCTACTATACCCAGCCGCAAAACGAGGCGGCGGTCGAACCACCACCGGCCGTCAAGGCGCAGCAGGACCTCTATCGCTCGCTGGTGGCAACAGCCGATCCGGCCAAGCAGAACGAGCTGATGGCTCAGGTCCTGCAGAATGCGGCGGACCTGTTCTTCACCTTTGGTGTCAGCCTGCCCGCAGACGGCTATGGCGTGGTCAAGAACGACGTCGTCAACCTGCCCGCCACCATGCCGAACTCGTTCGGCTGGCCGACGCCCGGTCCGGCGCGTCCCGAGCAGTTCTTCAAGGCCTGATCGACCCGGCCAGCCCAATGCCTGCGCCGGTCCGGCTTCGGACCGGCGCAGGCCCCTTGAACCCTTTTTCCGGGACCAGCCATGCTTGACGCCAAGGCGCAGACCACCGACCATCTCCGCACGCCCGACTGGTACAAGTCGGCCACGCGCTGGACGCAACTGACCCTGGCGGAGGACGACCCGGTCAAATATGACCCGGCTTTCTGGGTGGATGTTTTCAAGCGCACGCAGTCCAATGCGACCTGTCTCAGCGCCGGCGGCTATGTCGCCTATTACCCCTCCAAAGTGCCCCTGCACTATGTCTCCAAATTTATCGGCGACAGTGATCCGTTCGGCGATCTGGTGGCCGGGGCCCGCCAGTTGGGCATGCATGTCATGGCGCGGGTGGATCCCCACGCCATCCACCAGGAGGCGGCCGATGCGCATCCGGAATGGATTGCGGTCGACAAAGACGGCAATAGACGCCGCCACTGGGCCTTTCCCGAGGTGTGGATCACCTGCGCCTATTCGGACTATAATTTCAAATTCATGCCCGAAGTGCTGCGCGAGCTGACCGCCAATTACGACATTGACGCCATTTTCGCCAATCGCTGGCAGGGCCATGGCGTCTGCTATTGCGATGCCTGCACCAGCAATTTCCGCGCCGCCTCCGGCCACGACCTGCCCCGCGACGAAAGCCTCGAAAACCCGGCCTGGATGGCCTGGACCGCCTGGCGCCGCAATGTGCTCAGCCGCCTCGTGGTCGAATGGGATGCGGTGATGAAGGCGATCAAGCCCCATACCAGCTTCATTCCCAATATGGGCTCGGTGTCGCTGACCGAGTTCGATCTCGACATTATCGAGCGCTACTGCCCGTTCCTGTGCGTCGACGATCAGGGCCGGCGCGGCACCGAGCCGATCTGGATGAGCGGGCGGAACGGCAAGCGCATGCGCGGCACCTATCGCGACCGCCCGGCCATCCTGATCACCTCGATCGGGCCGGAAGAGGAATATCGCTGGAAGGACGCGGTCACCACCGGGCCCGAAATCCAGGCCTGGATCGATGATGGCACGACCCAGGGCCTGTTGCCCTGGTTCACCAAATTCAATGGCGTCGTCCCCGATACCCGCTGGGTCCAGCCGGTAGCGGATAGTTTCAAGCTGCATGCCGCTCTTGAACCCGTGTTGAGCCGCATGACAGCCACGGCCGAGATCGCCATTCTCGATCCCTCGACGACGCTGCGCCACCATGGCCAGGCCACGCGCCGCAGCGCCGAGGCCGACGATCTGGGCTTCTATACGGCGTTGATCGAGGCAAAGCTGCCCTTCGAAATGGTGTCGGACCAGTCCATGTCGCCAGCGACCCTGGACCGGTTCAAGGTGCTGATCCTGGCCAATGCCACCTGCCTTTCGGACGAACAGGTCGCCAGCCTCGAGGCCTATGTGGCACGCGGCGGCTCGCTGGTCGTGGCGCATGAGAGTTCCACCCGCACGGCCGACAACAGACCGCGCCAGGCCATCGCGCTGGGCAAGCTGCTGGGCGTGAGCCTCAGCAAGCCGGTGCGCGGGCCGGTCAAGAATAGCTATGTCGCCATCAATGGCACCCATCCGGTGTCGGCGGGCTTTGACGGCGCCAACCGCATCATCGGCGGCACCAGGCTGCTGGCGGTCGATTGCGCCGCCGATACCGAACAGCCCTTCCTCTTCGTGCCGGACTTTCCCGACCTGCCCATGGAAGAAGTCTATCCGCGCCAGGATCCCACCGGCGGCGCCGTCATTACCCGCAGCCATGCCTCGGGCGGGCGCACCGTCTACATCCCCTGGAATATCGGGGGCATTCTTTGGGAGGTCATGGCCGGCGACCATGCGCGGCTGATCGACAATGTGGTCCGCTGGGCGCTGGGCAAGCGCCCCGCTGTCGAGGTCTCCGGCCAGTCGGTGCTCGACCTTTCGGTGCGCGAGGATGCCGACGGGCTGGCCGTTGTGCTCAACAACCTGACCAATCCGATGATGATGAAGGGGCCGATCCGTCAGGTCTATCCCGTCGGCCGGCAGCAGGTTTCCATTGCCATTCCGGCGGGCCGGCAGTTCGGCACGGCCGCACTGCTGGTGGGCGGGGGTGATCTCGAAGCGCATGTCGCGGACGGGCGGCTGGTGGTGGCAGTGCCCTCCCTGGCCACGCTTGACGTCCTGCATGTGACCTGGGCGTGAGGCGGTAAGCGAGATGCTGAACTATGTGATCAAGCGGCTGATCTACATGATCCCGACACTGTTCGGCATGTCGCTCATCGCCTTCATGGTCATCCAGCTGCCGCCGGGCGACTACGTCACCTCGCTGCTGGCCAGCATGGCCGATAGCGGGCAGAATGTGGATCCGGCGCAGCTCGAGGCCCTGCGGCAGAGCTATGGCTTCAATGACCCGCTCTGGCTGCAATATTGGAAGTGGATTTCCGGCATCCTGCTGCGGGGTGACTTCGGCTATTCGTTCGAATGGAACCGGCCGGTCGCCGATCTGATCTGGGAGCGCATGGGGTCCACCCTGGCCCTTTCGCTGGCGGCGCTGCTCTTTGTCTGGGCCGTTTCGCTGCCAATCGGCATCTATTCGGCCATGCGGCGCCATTCGGTGGGCGACTATGCCTTCACCTTTCTGGGCTTTATCGGCCTGGCCATCCCCAATTTCATCATGGCGCTGACGCTGATGTATTTCAGCTACCGCTATTTCGGGCAGAGCGTGGGCGGGCTGTTCTCGCCGGAATATGTCGATGCGCCCTGGAGCTGGGGCAAATTCGTCGACCTGCTGGCCCATTTGTGGATTCCCATCATCGTCATCGGCACCAATGGCACGGCCGCGCTGATCCGCATCCTGCGGGCCAATCTCACCGACGAACTGAACAAGCCCTATGTCGTCACCGCCAAGGCCAAAGGCCTGCCCGAATACAAGGCGGTCATCAAATATCCGGTGCGCATCGCGCTCAATCCCTTCGTCTCGGCCATTGGCTGGGTGCTGCCCGAACTGATCTCGGGCGTGACCATCACGGCCATTGTGCTCAACCTGCCGACTGCCGGCCCGCTGCTGCTGCGGGCGCTGATCAGCCAGGACATGTATCTGGCGGGCAGTTTCATCCTGCTGATGGGCGTGCTGACCCTGGTCGGCATGCTGATCTCGGACATCCTACTGGCCCTTCTTGACCCCCGGATCAGGTTCAACTGATGCTAGAGCACACCTTTATCGATGAAGCGCCGGAAGCCGGCCCCGCCGTATCCGCCCTGCGGACCGGACGTCCGCTCGAGACCGATGCGGCAGGTCCCTGGCGGCTGATGTGGGCCAAGTTTTCCCGCAACAAGGTCGCTCTCGTCGCTGGCGTCATCATTCTGATGCTCTATCTCATCGGCCTGTTCGCCGAATTCCTCGCCCCTGCCCCGCCTGAACTGTCACGGCCCCAGTTCACCAATGCGCCGCCCCAGCAGCTGCGCCTGTTCGCCCCCGATGCCGAGGGCAATAGCCGTTTCGGTCTCAATGTGACCGGCTACACCATGACGGTGGACCAGGCGTCGCTGCGCCGCTCCTATGCCATAGACGAGAGCCAGGTGGTGCCGGTCGGCTTTCTGGTCAAAGGGGCGCCTTACCGGCTCTGGGGCGTCTTCGACGCCGATGTGCATTTCCTCGGGCCGATCGATCCGGCCGATACCATGTATCTGATGGGCACCGACAAGCTGGGCCGGGACCTGCTGAGCCGGCTCATCCACGGTACCCGTGTCTCCATGTCCATCGGGTTGATCGGGGTCTGCATCAGCCTGGTGCTGGGCGTGGCGCTGGGCTCGATCTCGGGATTTTACGGCGGCTGGGTCGACCTGCTGATCCAGCGCGTCATCGAGGTCATCTCCTCGATGCCCACCATTCCGCTATGGTTGGGACTGGCCGCCGCCATCCCGCTGAGCTGGTCCCCGCTGACGGTCTATTTCGTCATCACCCTGATCGTGTCGCTGTTCGGCTGGACCGGATTGGCCCGCGAAGTGCGGGGCCGGTTCTTCGCTTTGCGCAGCGAGGATTTCGTCACGGCGGCGCGGCTGGATGGCTCCAGCGAGCGGCGGCTGATCTTCCTGCACATCCTGCCGTCACTGACCAGCCATATCCTGGCCGTGGTGACCCTGGCGCTGCCCACCATGATCGTCGCCGAAACGGCGCTGAGCTTTCTGGGCATCGGGCTCAAGGCGCCGGTCGTCTCCTGGGGCGTGCTGCTGCAGGATGCACAGAATGTGCGGACGATCGCCATAGCGCCCTGGCTGCTGATCTGGCCGTCCGCCGCGGTGGTATTGACGGTGCTCGCCTATAATTTCCTCGGTGATGGCCTGCGCGATGCCGCCGACCCCTATGAAAGCTGAGGCCATGTCCATTCCCGCCGTCAATACCGAGCGCAGCCTGACCGGCAAAGCCGACGAGGTCGTGCTCAAGGTCGAGCATCTCAGCCTCGACTTCAGATTGCGCACCGAGATCCTGCACGCGGTCCGGGATGTGAGCTTCGAGCTGCGTCGTGGCCAAACCCTCTGTCTGGTTGGCGAGAGCGGCTCGGGCAAATCGGTCACCGCCCGGGCACTGCTGCGCATTCTCGACAAGAATGGCGCCATCACCGCCGGCAGGATTGTGCTGGCGGGCGCCGATGGCGATATCGACATCGCCCCGCTCACCGAGCGCAGCCCGGAACTGCTCAAGATCCGGGGCGGACGTATCGGTCTCATCTTCCAGGAGCCCATGAGCTCGCTGTCGCCGGTGCATACCATTGGCAGCCAGATCATCGAGGCGCTGCGCCTGCATCGCCGCATGGACAAGAAGCAGGCCCGCGCCGAAACCATCGAGCTGCTGCGCCAGGTGGAAATCCCCCATCCCGACAAGACCATAGACCGCTATACGTTCGAGCTTTCGGGCGGCATGCGGCAGCGCGCCATGATTGCCATGGCCCTGGCGGCAGACCCCGAAATTCTCATTGCCGACGAGCCGACCACGGCGCTCGACGTCACGACCCAGGCCGAAATTCTCGACCTCATCAAGCGGCTGCAGGTCAGCCGCGGCATGGCCATGCTGCTGATCACCCACGATATGGGTATCGTGGCCGAGGTGGCCGATGCGGTGGCGGTGATGCATTACGGGCGGATCGTCGAGGCCGGCAGCACCGACGACATTTTCCACAACCCGCGCCACGACTATACCCGGCGCCTGCTCGGCTCGACCGTCAAGCTCGAGCAAAATCCCCGGGCCGTCACCCGTACCGCACCGGTCTCGACCGCAGGCCAGCCGGTGCTGAGCGTGCGCCATCTCAACAAGGTCTATGGCGCGACGGCGGCCTGGATGGGCGCGGGCAGCTTTGCCGTCAAGGCGGTGGACGATATCAGCTTTGACCTCTATCCCGGCGAGAATCTGGGCATTGTGGGCGAAAGCGGCTCGGGCAAGACCACGCTGGGCCGGCTGATCCTGCGCACCGTCGAACCCACATCGGGTGCGGTGAGCTATTTCGGGCAAGGTGCACCGCTCGAGGTCACTGCCTTGAGCAAGCGCCAGCTCAAGGGCTTTCACCGCGACGTGCGCCTCGTGTTTCAGGACCCCTTTGCCTCGCTCAATCCGCGCCTCACCGTCAAGCAGGTGATCGGCGACCCGCTGATCGTCGCCGGCAAGGCGCAGGGCGCGGCACTGGAGCGGCGGGTCGCCGAACTGCTTGAGCTGGTGGGGCTCGATCCCATGGCGATGGAACGCTACCCGCATGCCTTTTCGGGCGGCCAGCGCCAGCGCATCAGCATTGCCCGCGCTTTGGCCCTGGATCCCAAGATCATCATTGCCGACGAGGCCACTGCAGCGCTCGACGTGTCGATCCGTGCCCAGATTCTGGACCTGCTGCTCGATATCCAGAAGCGGCTCGCGCTGAGCTTCATCTTCATCTCGCATGACATTTCGGTGGTCCGCTATTTCTGTGACCGCGTCGCCGTGCTGCATCGCGGCAAGCTGGTGGAAATGGGCACTGCCGAGCAGATCTGCACCGACCCGCAGCATGCCTATACCCAGAGCCTGATCTCCGCCGTGCCCAAGCCCGACCCGCGCGACAAGCGGATGATGCACCGCACCCGCTTTACTGCCTGAAGGACCGCAACCGTGCCCAGATTCTCCGCCAACCTCTCTTTCCTCTATGCCGATCTGCCCTTTCTCGATCGCTTCGCGGCCGCGGCCCGGGACGGGTTCAAGGCCGTCGAATATGTCGGGCCCTACGCTTTTGCGGCCGAGGAGGTTGCCGCGGCGCTCACCGGCAATGGACTGACCCAGGCGCTGTTCAACCTGCCGGCGGGCAATTGGGATGGCGGCGAGCGCGGCATTGGCTGCCATGCCGACAGGGTCGCCGAATTCGAGGCGGGCGTGGCGACCGCCATTGGCTATGGCAAGGCGCTCAACTGCAGCAAGATCAACTGCCTTGCAGGCATTGCCCCGGTCGGGACCTCGGCCGCGGAGCGCGACGCCGTGCTGGTCGCCAATCTGAAATTTGCGGCCCCCCGGCTCGCCGATGCCGGCATCAAGCTGCTGCTTGAGCCGATCAATCTGCGCGACATTCCGGGCTTCCATGTCTCGACCACGCATCATGCCGAGCAGATTCTGGATGCAGTCGGGTCGGACAACCTCTTCATCCAGTATGATTTCTACCATGCCCAGGTCATGCAGGGCGATCTGGTGCCGACCTATGCCCGCCTCAAGGACCGCATCGGGCATGTCCAGATTGCCGACAATCCCGGCCGTAACGAGCCGGGAACGGGCGAGATCAACTATGGCTTCGTGCTCTCCGAGCTCGACCGGCTCGGCTATGACGGCTGGGTCGGCTGCGAATACAAGCCCAAGGCCGGCACAAGTGCGGGCCTGGGCTGGATGAAATCCTATCTGTGAGGCCCTAACATGAAAATCGGATTTATCGGTCTTGGCGTCATGGGGCGCCCGATGGCGGGCCACCTGATCGATGCCGGCCACCAGGTGTGGCTGCACCGGGTCAAGCCCGCCTCGCAAGCGCTGGTCGACAGGGGTGGCATTGCCCTCGACAGCCCTCGCGCCGTCGCCGAACAGGCCGACATCATTATTCTGATGCTGCCCGACACGCCTGACGTCGACGCGGTGCTGTTTGGCGCCAGCGGCGTTGCCGAGGGCCTTTCCAAAGGGAAGCTGGTGATCGACATGAGCTCGATCGCGCCGGTGGCTACCAAGGACTTTGCCACCCGGATCAAGGCGCTGGGCTGCGACTATCTCGATGCGCCGGTTTCCGGCGGCGAGGTAGGCGCCAAGAATGCCGCGCTCACCATCATGGTGGGGGGCGATGCGGCGGTGTTCGAGAAGGCGCTGCCGCTGCTGCAGACCATGGGCAAGAATATTACCCTGGTGGGCGGCAATGGCGATGGCCAGACCGCCAAGGTGGCCAACCAGATCATGGTCGGCCTCAATATTGCGGCAGTGGCCGAGGCCCTGTTGTTCGCCAAAAAAGCCGGTGCTGACCCGGCCAAGGTGCGCGAGGCCCTGATGGGCGGCTTTGCCGCCTCGCGGGTGCTCGAAGTGCATGGCGAGCGCATGGTCAAGCGGACCTTTGATCCGGGCTTTCGCATCCGGCTGCATCGCAAGGATCTGGCGCTGGCGATCGATGCCGCCAAGGCGCTCGACCTTGCCCTGCCCAATGCCGCCGCCACCCAGCAGTTGATGAACGCGGCCATTGCCCGCGGCGATGGTGACAGGGACCATTCGGCCCTGATCCGGACCCTCGAGGCCATGGCGGGTATCGACGCCGACTGAAGCCGCCTGCCCCGATTTACGCCGCTGGCTGCCGCCAGCCGGTCTCGCTTTGCACGAAGGAATACGCCATGTCGCTCGACAAGCTCCCCCAGATCCCCTTTGGCGCGGTCTATTTCCGCAAGTCCAACCCGCCCCGCGAGGATTGGGACCGCGACTATGGCGTTGCGGCGGGCGACGGCATGAACGTCTTCCGCCACTGGTTCATGTGGGCGTCGATCGAGCGCAAGCCGGGTGTCTATGACTGGGACGACTATGACCGCCAGATGGACCTGGCGGCCAGGAACGGCATGAAGACCATTATTGCCGAACTGACCCATACGGTGCCCGACTGGGCGTTCCGCCAGTTTGCGCATGCGCGCCAGTTGCGGGCCGATGGCACGGCGCTGTCGTCCAATATGGGGGTGAGCTCGGCCACTGGCGGCTTTGCCAATAATGGCGGCGGCGCGGGCGCCCTGACGATGAATGCGCCCGAGGTGAAACAGGCGGTCGAGGCTTTTCTCAAGGCCCTGGCCACCCGCTACAAGGGGCATCCGGGCCTTTTGGGTTACGATGTGTGGAACGAGGTCAACTATTCGGCCGAGGTCGATTATTCGACCTTCATGAAGGCGGACTTCCGGCTCTGGCTGCAGGCCAAATATGGCGATCTCGATAGCCTCGCCCAGGCCTGGTACCGCTATTCCTACGCCGAATGGGACGATATCGAGCCGCCGCACGAGATCGCGGCCTATCCGGAAAATCTCGACTGGCTCGACTTCAAGAAGCAGAATTACTACGACCAGATGCAGTTCAAGATCGACACGATCCGGTCGATCGACAGCGACTGCCTGATCGCCGCCCATGGTGTGGGCGGCGCCATTCCCAATATGGCATCCCATGGTTCGGACGACTGGCTCGCCGCTTCCAAGGTCGAGCTCTATGGCCTGACCTGGGTGCCCAGCCGCCGTGGCTTCAAGCCATGGCAGAATTTCTTTGGGCCGGACCTGACCCGCGCAGCAGCGCGTGGCAAGCCCTGGTGGCATGCCGAACGGCCCGGCGGCCCGCTCTGGCTGCAGCCACAGGTGCTCGGGCGCGACAAGGAAGACGGCCGGGTGATGGAGCCCGAGGATATCCGCGTCCTGACCCTGACCTCCTTTGCCGCCGGCGCCACCGGCGTACTCAATCTGCGCTATCGACCGCTGCTCGATGGCCCGCTGTTTGGCGCCTTCGGCTCCTATGGCATGGATGGCAGCCGCACGCCGCGCTCCGACATGGCCAGCCAGATCGGCAAATGGGCCAATGCGCCCGAACAGAAGGCCCTGTTCGAGGCCAAGCCCGCAAAGGGCGATATCGGCATTCTGGTCATTCCGGAGGCCCAGGCCTGGGACTATCTGCTCAATGCCCATCACCGGCCCGAGACCTATCGGGAGGCCATGTGGGGGGCCTATCGCGGCTTTTTCGACAATAATATCCAGGCCGACTGGGTGCATATTGACCATATTGCCGATTACGACACCATCTATGCGCCCTACCCCATCATGCTCACCAGCGAGCATGCCAAGGCGCTGGCCGACTGGGTTGCCGCTGGCGGCACGCTGATTTCGGAGGCGACGCCGGGCTATTTCGGCGATCGCGGCAAGGTGGGCACCGTGCAGCCGCATAACGGGCTCGATATCGTGTTCGGCGCGCGCGAGGACGAGGTCGAATTCATGCCCGATATCGGCGATCGCATCAGCCTCGAGCTCGATGGCAAGCCGGTCAAGGGCGGCGGCTTCCTGCAATCCTATACGCCGACCACGGGCAGCGTGCGCGGCCATTTTTCGGATGGGCGCGTCGCCGTCATCGAAAACCGGCACGGTGCGGGCCGCACAATGCTGGTCGGCACCCATCCGGGTGTCGCCTATTTCAAGACCTCCAATGCCGACAATCTCCGCTATTTCGCCGACATGCTGGTCTGGACCGGCAAGGTCCAGCATATCAAACTGAGCAATCCCGCCTTGCAGGCCCGCCTGCATAGGGGAGCGGATGGTGCCGTGCTCTGGCTGCTCAACCCGACGCGCCAGAGCCAGACAACGCGCCTTGTGCTGGCAACCGGAGAGGCCGAGGCGGGTGAGCCGTTCTGGCTGGCGGCGGATGCGTCCTTTGCCAAGGGCGAGGCCAGTGTGCCGGCGCGGGACGCCATCATCATCCGGCTCGCAGGCAACCGCGATTAGCGCTGGCGGCCGGCTTCCCCCGCCGGCCCCCCTCAGGCAGGGTGCATCCGCCCTGCCTGCAACCATTGGATATTGAATGCCGCACAAACTCACGCAACTCCTGCTCGACCATCGCGCCTCGGGCAGTCTCATTGCCGACCTGCCACCCGACCTCGTGCCCCGGACGGCCGAGGAGGCCTATCGGATCCAGAACGAAACCGTCGCGGCGCTGGGTCCGGTAGGGGCCTGGAAGGTCCAGCCCATGCCGGAAACCGGCCTGCCCTTTGCCGCCCCCATTCTCGCCCGGACCATTTTTGCCGATGGCGCCAAACTGCGCGTGAGCGACTTTCCCAGCTTTGGCCTCGAGGTCGAGGTCGCCGTGACGCTCAATCGCGATCTGCCCCGGCGCGAGCAAGCCTATTCGGCTGAGGATATGCGCGCGGCGATCGGCAGCCTGCATCTGGCCTTTGAAGTGCTGGCCTCTCGCTTTGTCGATCGCCAGAAGGTGCCGCAACTCGCCGGCATAGCCGACCTGCAGCATAGCGGCGCCATCGTGCTGGGGCCGGCCTTTCCCGCGCAGAGCCTGCCCGAATTGGGCAGCCTCGCCATCGCGCTGAGCGTCGATGATGTCGCAACAGCAAAGACTGCGGGCAATGCCACAACCGCCAATATGCTTGCGGCCCTGGCCTGGCTCGCCAATCACACGGCCGCCCGCGGCCTGGCGCTCAAGGCGGGCAATGTCATCATTACCGGCGCCCGCATCGGGCCGGTGCCGGTTACGGGCCGCCAGGCAGAGGCGCGGACAGAGGCTTTGGGCAGCGTGCGGGCGGAATTCGTCTGATCGAGCGCCCGAGGCCGCGTGCCGAGCCGGTGGCCTTGATGCCGCTGGCTCGGCATGCGGGCGGCTAGATCGAGCTCAGGGTCGAGCCGCGGATCGCCACGCTGCAGGGCGTCAGCGATATGCCGGGTGACAGGGGAAGGCCCTTCATGGCCTCGTGCAGCTTTTGCGCGGCCAGGCGCCCCAGATTGTCGAGCTGCATGTCGATACTGGTCAGCTTGGGATGGGTGCCGTCGACAATGGATTCCCAATTGTCGAAACCAATGACGGCCACGTCCCGGGGCACGGCAATACCGCGTTCGCGCAGCGTATCGAGGGCGCCGCGGGCAATCTGGTCGGAATCGCAGAGCAAGGCATCCACGACATGGCCGCGATCAAAGATATTGGCGCAGGCGACCCGCCCCCAATGCTCGCTCCATTCGCCCTGCGGCGTGACCAGGACCAGCTCGATTCCGGCCTCCGCCATCACGGCGGCGACCCCCCGGGCGCGGTCAAGCGCCGCCTGTTCGTGATGGGGTCCGGTAATGTAGGCAATCTTGCGGCGGCCGATATCGAGCAGGTGCTGCGTGGCCAGCCGGCCCGCCGCGACATTGTCGGGCGTCAGCGAGCAGTCGGTCGGATCGGACGAGGGCATATAGACATAGATGACGGGCACCGGCAGGTTCTGTCCGATGGGCAGCCTGGCATCGGTGCGGCTGCCCACGACCATGATGGCGTCCACCTTGCGGCCCAGCAGAGCCGACACATAGTGGCGTTCCCTTATGGCATCGCCGCGGGCATTGCACAGAAAGACCGAGACCGAGCCGCCGCCAAAGGTGTCCTCGGCGGCTTTGAGGATCGGCAGGCTGAAGCGCCCCTCCAGATCGGAGGTGAGCAGACCGACCGTGCCCCCGATGGTCACGGCACCGGCCCCTTCGCGCTCCAGCGGATAGGCCAGCTGCTCGGCCGCCAGGATGACCCGGCGCCGGGTGGCCTCGCTGACCCGGTCCTTGCCATTGATGGCCTTGGAAACGGTCGCAATGGAGACATCGGCCAGGCGGGCAATGTCGGCCAGGCGGGGGGCAGGCGTTTTTCCAATCATGGCAGGCCTCATCTACCCCAGGGCGCCGTCGCCCGGTCCAGCTTGCCTATTTCCGCAGCGACAGGCCAGTGCCGCTATCGAAAAGATGCAGGCGCTCCATGTCCACGCTGATTGGCAGCCTTGTTGCAGGGTCGTGTTTGACATCGTCATCCACGCGCCCGCACACCGTCACCGCCCCGATCGGGAAGTAGATCAGCGTCTCGGCACCCAGGGGTTCCACCAGCTCGACCGCGACCTCAAGATCGACACGGGTGGGCCTGGTCGTGCGCTGGGTGATGGCCTCGGGGCGCAGACCGACGGTGACCGCCTGGCCGTGCGCGAGCAGGAACTGCTCGGCAATGGCAGGCGCCAGTGGCAGGACCAGACCGTCAGCCAGCTCGAGCTGGCAGCCCTGCTCGGCCATGGCGATACGGCCCGGCAGCACATTCATCGCCGGCGAGCCGAGAAAGGTCGCGACGAAAACGCTGGCCGGCGCATGATAGAGTTCCTGGGGCGGACCGGCCTGCTCGATGACCCCCTTGTTCATGACCACGACCCGATCGGCCATGGTCATGGCCTCGGTCTGGTCATGCGTCACATAGACCGTGGTGGTCGGCATGCGCTGATGCAGCCGCTTGATTTCGGTGCGCATCTGCACGCGCAACTGCGCATCGAGATTGGAGAGCGGCTCATCGAACAGGAAGACCTTGGGATTGCGCACGATGGCCCGCCCCATGGCGACGCGCTGCCGCTGCCCGCCCGAGAGCTGGCCGGGGCGCCGGTCCAGCAGGTCCTCGATATGCAGCGTGCTGGCAGCCGCAGCGATGCGCCGGTCGATTTCCGGACGCTTCATGCGCTGCTGCTCCAGGCAGAAGCCGATATTGTCGCGCACGGTCATATGCGGATAGAGCGCGTAATTCTGAAACACCATGGCAATGTCGCGCTGGCCCGGCCCCAGGCGATTGACCACCCGGTCGCCGATCAGGATCTCGCCGCCGCTGATATGTTCGAGGCCGGCAATCATCCGCAGCGTGGTGGATTTGCCGCATCCCGAGGGCCCCACGAGCACGACGAACTCGTTCTCGGCGACCTCGAGATTGATGCCGCGGACGGCCTGATATTCGGTATAGACCTTGGAGACGTTGCGCAGCGACACTTTCGACATAGCTCTATTCCTTTCGCAGCCAGACCTGCATGCCGCCCGGGGCGCGATTGGCCCAGAGGTGGTATGGAATGGCGGTGAAGCGCGTGCTTTCCGATATGGGCGGGGTCGTGCGATAAAGCGTCTGGCCCCAGTCGGCGGTGCTGGCGCGGCTGGCGGCCCCCTCCAGAACAACCGCCCCGCCCAGCAGGTCCGCGGCATAGCGCGCCAGGATCTGCGGGTCGGCGCGCAGCGTCAGCTGCTGGGGCGGCGCGACATTGTCGACTTCCTCGACACAATAGACCACCGGGCCGCGCTTGATGGCGACGCGTCCGGCATCCTCGCTGACCAGCGGATTGGCGTGCAGCAATTGTACCGGCATGTCGAGGCTGATGCGCACCACGTCGCCGGCCGACCAGTCGCGGGCAATCGACACATAGCCTTTGACCGGTTCGGCCGCCACCGGCTGGCCATTGACGCTGAGCTTGGCCGAGCTGCACCAGCCGGGAATGCGCAGATGCAGGGTGAAGCGGCTGGCCTGTTCCGGGCTGATGGTCAGGGCAATGTCGCCGTCCCAGGGATAGCTGGTCTTCTGTTCAAGCTTGACCGCGCTATCGCCGACCTGCACCTGCGCCGTATTGGCGCCATAGAGATGCACGGCCAGTTCGCCGGGCTTGCTGGTATAGAAATAGCTGCCCAGCGAGGCGATGAGGCGGGCAATATTGGTCGGGCAACACGGGCAGTAATGCCATTTCCAGCGCCGGTTATCGCCATGGCTTTCGAGCACATTTTCATAGAAGTAATGCTCGCCGTCGCGGGCAATGCCCGACAGCGCGCCATTGAACAGCACCAGTTCAACCTGGTCGGTAAAGCGCCCGTCGAGCTCGATCTGGGCCATGCGATGGCCCCAGAAGGCCAGCGCCACGGCGGCGCAGGTCTCGGCATAGGCCGTCTGGTTGGGCAGGTC
This sequence comes from uncultured Devosia sp., assembly GCA_963975335.1. Classification (GTDB taxonomy): domain Bacteria; phylum Pseudomonadota; class Alphaproteobacteria; order Rhizobiales; family Devosiaceae; genus Devosia. Next base: position 15,467 of record CAXBHD010000005.1, read on the forward strand.
ATAGGGGCGGGTGAAGCCCTCATTGACCCCTGACGGTCCGAGACCGCCGGTGACATAGAGTTGCCGCTGCGTCAGGTTGTCAAACAGGGTATTGCAGGCGGCCAGCAGCGTCAGGTCCGAGGTTTCCACTGCCAGGTCCGCCATGGCGGAAAACAGATACATGGCCCGGACGGCATGGCCGACGACCTCCTTCTGCTCCCGCACCGGGATATGGGCCTGGCTATAGGAATAGTCCTTATAGACATAGTCGGCCGGATCCTCGCCGCGCTGGCGCGCCTCCCCATCGTAATAGGAGGGCGACTGCCCCCGCTCATTGACGAAATACTGCGCCAGCTGCAGATGCCGCGGATCCTGCGTCACGCGATAGAGCTTGATCAAGGCCAGCTCGATTTCCTCATGGGCATCATAGCCGCGCAGCTTGCCTGGCTCACGCCCGAACGTCTCGATAATATGGTCGACGGCGCGGATCATGACGTCGAGGAAGCGGCGCTTGCCGGTCGCCTCGAAATAGGCGATGGCGCCCTCGAGCAGGTGCCCCATGGAATACATTTCATGCAGGTCACGCAGATTGGTCCAGCGCTTGTCGGGTTCGCGGCGGATGAACCAGGAATTGAGATAGCCATCCGCCATCTGCCCGGCCGCAAGCTGGTCGACGATCTGGTCGATCTTGGCTTCCAGCTCGGCATTGGGATGCGACCGCAGCGTATAGCTTGCCGCCTCGATCCATTTGCCGAAATCGCTGTCGAAGAAATGCTGCATCGACAGCCCGCTGGGCTGGATCGGCCGCACCAGCGGTGCCGGCGGCAGGTGAAAGTTCAGCACTTCGAGGAAGCCTTCCTCGTCGAGGCGCCGATGCTGGCTGGGCACCGTGACCTGGCGCACCGTCTCGGTCCAGCTTTCCCAGAATCCGCCCGTGAAATCGACGCTGGCATGGTCTGCCGGCACAAAGCGATCAAGGCGCGGCGGGGTGGAAAGATCAGTCATAAAGTCCTCGAATTCGGTCATTTGACGGCGCCAGCCGTCAGGCCGCGCACATAGTAGCGTTGCAGGAGCAGGAACAGCACCAGGCAGGGGATCATGGTCACGGTGACGCCGGCCTGCAGGGCGCCCCAGTCGATGATGCCGTAAATGCCCGAGGAGACGTTCACCAGCATGATGGGAAGCGTGAACTTGTTCTGGTCGGAGATGAAGATCAGGGCGGCCAGGAACTCGTTCCAGGAATTGAGGAAGGCGAAGAGCGCCACGGTGGCCACGCCCGGCAGGGCGATGGGCATCATGATCCGGCGCAGGATGGTCCACTGGCTGGCCCCATCGATCCGCGCCGCCTCGATCAGCGCCTTGGGCACGGCATCGAAGGCATTGCGCATCATGAAGATCGAAAAGGGCAGCTGGAAGGTCGAATAGATCAGCACCAGGCCAAGCAGGCTGTTCTGCAGCTTGAAGAAGTTCAGCACCAGAAAGAGCGGCGTTAGGATGGACTGGAACGGGATCATCAAGGTGGCCATGGCCACGATGAACAGCACGGTCTGTCCGGGAAAGCGGAACTTGGAGAAACCGTATCCCGCCGGCACGGCAACGGCGATGGTGAGGGCCACGGTGCCCAGGGCGATGATGACGGAATTGGCGGCATAGGTGGTCCACCCTGCCCCCACGCCCTCGAGCCGGCGATAGTTTTCCAGCGAAAAGGCCTGGCTGAACAGCGATACGGGATCGGCCAGAGCGGCGGCCGCCGGCTTGAAGGAATTGGCAACCGACCAGACGATTGGCGCGAGGAAGAAGACCGCGGCGAGCAGCCATGCCGCATAGAGCGCGGCCGTCTTCCAGCCATTGCCGTCTGGTTCGGATTGGGCGCGGCTCATCAGCTTTCCTCCGGACGGGTTCTCAGAAAGGCCAGCTGCACCGAGCTGATGGCGACCAGCACCACCAGCAGAACCAGCGACAGGGCCGCGCCATAGCCCAGCCGATAGGAGGTGAACGAGGCCAGGAAGATGGAAAAGACCGCCGATATGGTGGAGTTCTGCGGGCCGCCCTGGGTGATGATGAAGAACTGGTCAAAGGCCAGCATCGAGGACGTCACATTGAGCACGGTGACGAGCAGGATCGAATTGCGCATCAGCGGGACAGTGATGCGCCGGAACCGGTTCCAGGCATTGGCGCCGTCGATCTTGGCGGCCTCGATCAGTTCATTGGGCACGCTTTGCAGGCCGGTGAGCAGGATGACCATGGAAAAGCCGGCGCTCTTCCAGACCACCATCAGGATGACCACGCCCATTGTGGGCCAGAAATTCTCCAGCGGCCGGGGAGCCGACCCGACCAGGCCCAGATCGAGCAGCAGGCGCGCGAATACGCCGCTATCTGGATTGAGCAGCCAGAGCCAGAGCGTCGAGGCCGCGCCAAAGCCGATCACTACGGGCATGAAATAGACGGTGCGGAAAATGCCGGCGGCGCGCAGCGGCTTGTCGACCAGCAAAGCCAGCGGAAAACTGACCGCGAACAAAGCGATGGAGACGAGAACGGTATAGAGCGCCGTGAAGCCAAGGCTGCGCCAGAGCTGGGTTTCTCCGATCAGCTCGGCATAGTTGCCCAGGCCGATAAAGCTGCTCCTGCCCAATAGGGGCCAGTCGTAGAAACTCATCCATACGGTCATGACCAGCGGCAGCAGGAAGAATATCCCGATCAGCACAAAGCTGGGCATGACCAGGGCAAGGCCAAGCCACTGGGTCGGTTCGCGCAACGCCGCCTGATCCGGGGACGTGCTGTCGGCGTCGGGGTGATTGGTCACGGTAATTCTCGAATTCTGGCAGGGCGGCCCTTCGCCAGCTGGCTTGGCCGCCCTGCCTGACCCAGGGAGGGGTTACGGATTGGTGCGTTCGAGAATGCGGGTGAACTCTTCCTGCGCCGTGGCGATGGCACCGTCGATGTCGCCGTCGAAAATGGCCCGGTTGAGCATGTTCAGCCATGGACCGGTGCGGCTGACAAAGAGCTCGTCCGAGGCAAAGGTATAGGGCGTCTTGGCGTCGGCCAGCGTGTCATAGGCGATCAGATTGCGCTGATCGAAATTGGCAAAGGCTTCCGCGGCCACGTCGGTGCGCGGTGGCATGCCGGCCTGTTCGGTAATGTAGATCTGCTGCTCGGGCTGCATGTAGAAATCGACGAAGGCCAGCGCGGCGTCCTTCTTTTCCGGCTTGATGCCCTTCATCAGCGTCAGCGCGTCGCCACCGGCAAAGCTCGATACTCCGCCATCGGGTCCGGGAATGGGGACGATGCCGAAATTGACGTCCGGATACTGGCTGGTCAGCAGGTTGACGATGTAGGAGCCGGTCATCAGCACCCCGACCTTGCCGGAAGCGAAGGCCGACACGGCGTCATTGCCCACGCCGGAGCGGGAGGTCGGGTGGGTCGAGCCATTAGCCCACATCGTGTGGTAGAGCTCGAGCGTTTCGCGCATGGCGGGCGTATCGATGGTGGCGGTGCGCCCGTCCTCGGAGAGCACGTCGGCACCGGCGGCCCAGATATGGGGCGTGAAGGTATAGACCTGCCAGCTGCCCGAGGCGGCCACATACATGAAGCCATAGGTGTCATCGCCCAGGGCGTGGATCTTCTCGGCGGCGTCGGCAATTTCCTTGAGCGAGGTCGGGCCCTGCTCGGGATCGAGCCCGGCCTGGGCGAACAGGTCCTTGTTATAGGCAATGGTGGAGGCATCGGGCAGCATCGGCACGGCGTATTTCTTGCCGTCAAAGGTGCCGAGCCGCATATGGGACGGGCTCAGGCTGTCGGCATAGGACAGGCCGTCGATAAAGCCGGTAATGTCTTCCAGGCTGTCGGTTGCGGCAAAGGTGGGCAGATAGATCAGGTCCATGACGACGGCATCCGGCGGCGCACCGGCAGCGATCGAGGCGCCGAGCTTCATGACCATCTGTTCGGCCGTGATGGGGGTCACGATGACCTGGTCCTCGTGCTCGGCATTGAACTTGTCGGCCAGCCCCTGCACCACGGCGGCAGACGAAGTCCGCACCCACAGGTTGACATCCTCGGCGAAAGCCTGGCCGGCGATCGACATGGCAAGCAGTGAAATCGTTGCGAGCAAAACGGGTCTGCGCATGTGTTTTCCTTTCCCTCTCGGGCCCCTCAGCCCTGTGAGACCAAGCCTAGCAACAGCACCGCGCAAATGTCGACAGTTTGGATGCCTTGATTGAGCCCGGTCCGGGAAATAGTTTTTTGACGTTTTCGCATATTTTCGCAAAGCGAGCCGGATGTGTCGGCGCGCCCCGATGCTGGCCTGGAGCCGCCCGGGGCTGCTCCTGGCCTCCTGTCGAGGCGACAGGCCGAGCATTGCCGTGACCAGGAAGGGTTGGGGGCGGTTTTCGCAGAAAGGCGTTTCGTGCTGTTTGGCGGCGGCGGGTCAGCCTGGCGGAACAAGCGGCGCCGTCAGCCGCTCGAGATAAAGCCGTCCCCGCTCCGACAGGGCGGGACCGATCTGCCTGCGCACCTGCTCATGATAGGCATTGAGCCAGGCAATCTCGGCGCGGGTAAAGGCCGCCCGATTGGCAAAGGACAGATCGATCGGCGCCAGGGTCAAGGAGCGGAACGCCAGGAAGCCGGCGCCTGCGGCCACGACCTCCACCTGGTTTTCGACACGCAGACCAAATCGGCCTTCGGCGTAATAGCCGGGCTCGATGGTCATGACCACGCCGGGCTCGAAGCGATGCGCGTTGACGGCCTTGCCGAACCGGTGCGGATGCTCATGCACGGACAGGAAATGCCCGACGCCATGCCCCGTGCCGTGATCATAGTCCAATCCCAGATCCCACAAGGGCCGCCGCGCCAGGGCATCGAGATGGTGGCCGCAGGCCGTGACCGGAAATCGGGCGCTGATCAGGGCGATGAAGCCCTGCACGACGGCGGTATAGGCCGTTCTGACCTCGTCGCCCATGGTGCCGAAGGCGAGGGTGCGCGTCACATCCGTCGTCCCGCCGGGATATTGCCCACCGGAGTCGATCAGATAGGGCAGCTCCGGACCGATCGGGGCATTGGTGGCGGGCTTGGACGCATAGTGACACATGGCGGCATTCAGGCCCGAGGCGGAAATCGGGGCAAAGCTGTCTTCCACGAAACTGCTGCCCGCCTGTCTGAAGGCCAGGAGGGCAGCCTGGGCCTCCAGCTCGGTAATGGGCGATCCGGCGGCATGCCGGGTCAGGACCTCGGCATCCAGCCAGGCGAGGAATTCGGTCAGGGCGATGCCGTCTTCGACATGGACCTGCCGAAAGCCCGCCAGCTCCACGGTATTCTTGACGGCCTTGGCAATGGTGACGGGGCTGATCTGCATCACCGGGGTGCCGCCGCCCGCCAGCGTGGCACGGCGCACGGCAACCGGCGCAAAGGCGGGGTCGATCATGACCCGGCGGCCCGCGGCCCGTTCGGTCAGCGCCGGCGCGAAGGCCCCGATATCATGGATGTGCAGGCCGTCAGCCGCGATGGCGGCCAGATCATTGGGCAGCTTTCGGCGGTCGACGAACCAGTCCACCCGGCCCTGATTGTCGAGCAGAAGGGTAGAATGCGGCAAAGGGGTATGGGCAATGTCGCTGCCGCGCACATTGAGCAGCCAGGCGACATTGTCCGGCTGGGTTTCGGCCAGAAAGTCGACGCCTGCCGCGGCAAGCATCCGGGCCAGGCGCATCCGCTTGTCCTGGCTGGTCTCGCCACTGGCCGACAGGGGAAAGGCGGTGATGGCGCCCATGGGTGGCGGCGGCTGATCCGTCCAGATGGCGTCGACCAGATCGTCATCGAGACCGATCAAGGTGCCGCCGGCCGCGCCAAGCGCGGTGTCGATCCGATCGAACAGATCGCCCGGCACCAGGCCGGCATTGATGGCAAAGACACTGCCCGCTCCGGCATGGTGGCGCAGCCAGTCGTCGATCGGCGCGTCGAAGAAATGGGCGATCTCGACGCTCTCCAGGTCCACCTCGGCCTTGACCTGCACCTGGTAGCGTCCGTCCACGAACAGCACCGCCCGATCATGGGTCACCAGGGCAATGCCCGCCGATCCGCTGAAACCGGTCACATAGGCGAGCCGCTCGTCATGGGCGGCGACAACCTCGCCCTGATAGGGGTCGAAACGGGGAATGATCACACCCTGGATGGTGCGCGCCGCCAGTTCAGCCCGCAGGCGTGCCAGGCGCTCATGCAATTGTGAAAACAGCGCCATCTCGCTCACCTTACTGTCGACAAATTGGATATTTTTCGCACGATCCGTGACGACGGACGGCAAGTCAAGCGCCGGTGGCCCGGCTTTCCCCATAAGCAGCGTCCGGGCACGCCCGCCCTCGACACTGGTGTTGGGGTCCGGCCGAGGATGAATGCATCAATGTCGCCAACTTGTCGACATGCTATTGACAGGGGGGCCGCCCTTTGTTGTCAATGTCGGTTCAGGCGGAAAACCCGCTGACAGCTAGGACAAACGCTCAGAGGGAGCATTGACCATGACATCACGACTCGCCCGACTGGCAGTAGCGGCGCTTCTCACCACCGCCGCCTTCACCCCGTTCACGGCCTTTGCCCAGGAGGGCCAGAAGGGGGGCGTCCTGCGCATTCTTGGCACCGCCGATGTCGACCATTTCGACCCCACCTCGGCTGCTCTCGTCACCAGCAATAACTTCCTTCGTGCCGTGACCCGGCAGCTCATCAGCTATGCGGCCTCCACTGACGAGGCCGTGCGGATCACCCCGGAAGGCGATCTGGCCACCGAAGTGCCCCAGCCCAGCAATGACGGCCTGACCTATACCTTTACCCTGCGCCAGGGCGCGCAGTGGAACGCGCCCGCCGGTCCGCGTCAGATCACGTCGGCCGATTTCGAGCGCGGCATGATGCGCATGTGCAACCCGCTGCTCGGCTCGGCTGCCCTTACCTATTATCAGGATCTGATCGTTGGCATGGCCGAGTTCTGTGCCGGCTTTTCCGAAGTCGAGCCGACCGTCGACGCCATGAAGGCCTATATCGAATCCAGCGACATTACCGGGATCGAGACCCCGGACGACCAGACCATTGTGATCAATCTGACGCAGAAGGCAGGCGATTTCATCTATATGCTGAGCCTGCCCACCTCGGCCCCCGCCCCTGTCGAGGTGCTGGACTATCTGCCCGATGGCCCCGATTACCGGTCCAATTTCATCGCCAGCGGTCCCTATACGCCCGAAGCCTATACGCCCGATTCCAGCCTGACCCTGGTGCGCAACCCCGCCTGGACCAGCGAGAGCGACCCGCTGCGCCAGGCCTATGTCGACAGGATCGAGCTGACCTTCGGCCTGCAGCCCGATGCCGTGCTGCAGCAATTGCAGTCGGGCGATGGCGACATGACCTTTGACATCACCATCCCGCCGGCCATTCTGCAGCTGCTGACGGCGACCGGGGACGAAAAGCTGATGACCGTGTCATCGGGCAATACGGCCTTCCTGTTCATCAATACCGTCTCTGACAATAATGGCGGCGCGCTGCAGAATGTGCTCGTCCGCCAGGCGCTGAACTTTGCCATCGACAAGACGGCCATCGTGCAGCAATCGGGCGGCCCGACCGTTGGCCAGCCGGTGCACGGCATTTTTGGCCCCGGCGTGCTGGGCTATCACGCGTTCAACCTCTATCCGAGCCCGGACGACAAGGGTGATCCGGAAAAGGCCAAGGCGCTGCTGGCCGAAGCGGGCTTTCCCGACGGCATCACGCTCAAAATGCCCTATCGCAACCAGAACAATGAACCCGCCATTGCCCAGACCATCCAGGCCAGCCTGGCCGCAGCCGGCATCACGATCGAGCTGACCCCGGTGGCACCGGCCGACTACTATTCCAAGTTCATGACCAACCCGATCAATACCAAGGAAGGCACCTGGGATATTGCCCCGGTCGGCTGGACGCCCGATTGGGCGGGCGGCTCGGCGCGCTCGGTTTTCCAGCCGCAATTCACCTTTAACGGCACGCACCAGACCTATAACTATACCGACTACAACAATCCCGAGGCCACCGCTCTTGCCCAGGAAGCGATCAATGCCACGACGCCCGAAGAGGTCGCCCGCCTCTGGGGCGAGGTCGACGAGCTGGTGATGGCCGATGCGCCGGTCGTGCCCTATCTCGCCAACAAGGTCGTGCTCTATCACAGCCAGGCCGTGCAGAACTTTGCCCCCTATGCCCTGGGCGTGCAGGGGGACTGGACCAATGTCTGGCTGCAGCGTTGAGCTGACTTGATCTGATCCGACCCTGCCGGCCCGGCTGCGCTGCAGCCGGGCCGATTGCCAACGATATTGGAGCGCCCCTTGCCCATTCTGGAAGCCCGACGGCTGAGCATTTCCATCCCGACCGAAGACGGCACCGTTCATGCCCTGCAGAATGTGTCCTTTTCTGTCGAAGCCGGTGAAATGTTCGGTGTCGCCGGCGAGTCCGGCTCGGGCAAGAGCGTCATGATGCAGGCCATTATGGGGCTGCTGCCCTTTGCCGAGATTACCGGCGAGGTGATCTTTGAAGGGCGCGACCTGCTGCAGGAGCCCGCCCGGGCGCTCGAGCGCCTGCGGGGCGCGCGGATCGGCATGATCTTCCAGGATCCGCTGTCGAGCCTGCATCCATTCTACACGATCGGCAGCCAGATCGCCGAAGCCGTGCTGATCCATCGCCCGGTTTCCAAGGCCGAGGCCAGGGCCATGGCCATCGAGATGCTGGGCCGGGTCGGCATTGCCAGGCCGGAAGAACGCTTCGATGCCTATCCGCATGAGTTTTCCGGCGGCATGCGGCAGCGCGTGATGATCGCCATGGCCTTGGTTCTGCGGCCCTCCATCATCATTGCCGACGAGCCGACCACGGCGCTCGACGTCACCGTACAGGCACAGATCATCGCCCTGCTCGACCAGATGCGCAAAGAGCTCGGCACCACGGTGATCATGGTGACCCATGATCTGGGTCTGCTGGCCTCGGTGGCCGACAAGGTCATGGTCATGTATGCCGGCCACCGGATGGAATATGGCGCCAGCGCAGCCATCTTCCGCACCCCATCGCATCCCTATACGACCGGCCTGTTGCGCTCGTCGCCGTCCAATTATGCGGCCGGCGAAGAGTTGATTGCCATTCCCGGCCGTCCTCCCAGCCTGTTAAACCGAATGCCGGGCTGCCCTTTTGCGCCCCGCTGCAGCGCGGTCATGCCCCAATGCGCCACCGAGAAACCGCCGGTCCGACGCTATAGCGACGGTGTGGAGACGCTGTGCTGGCTCGACAAGCCGGCCATCGACGTGCTGCCCGAGCCGCCCTCTGCCACGCGCCTCCTCCCGGATGCCGCGGCGCCCCCGATCATGGTCGTTGACAATATCCAGCTGAGCTTTCCCACCGGCGGGCTGTTTGCGCCGCGCGGCGAGTTCAAGGTTCTCCAGGGCATTGATTTCACCCTGCGGCGCGGGGAGACGCTGGGCCTGGTTGGCGAAAGCGGCTGCGGCAAATCCACCCTTGCCCGCGTCATTGCCGGCCTGATCACCCCCAGCGCCGGCCGTGTGCTGCTCAATGGCGTGGAAACCTCGACGCTGGACAAGGCTGACTGGATAAGGGCCCGCAAGAATGTCCAGCTGGTGTTCCAGGATCCTTTCGGCTCGCTCAATCCAAGGCGACGGGTGGGCGCCATTATCGGCGACCCGTTTCGCATCCACCATGTCGCCGGGCGCGGCGAGCGCAAGCGTCGGGTGCAGGAGCTGATGGAACTGGTCGGTCTCAACCCCGAACACTATAATCGCTTCCCCTCGGAATTTTCCGGCGGGCAGCGGCAGCGCATCGGCATTGCCCGCGCCTTGGCGCTCAAGCCCGATCTCATCATCTTCGACGAGCCGGTCTCGGCGCTCGATGTCTCCATCCAGGCCCAGATCCTCAATCTCATGGCGGCGCTGCAGCGCGAGCTCAAGCTCACCTATCTTTTCATCTCCCACGACCTGGCGGTGGTGCGGCAGGTCTGCAACCGCATCGCGGTCATGAACAAGGGGCGGATCGTCGAATTGGCCGACACCGAGCAAATCTACAACGCCCCGCAGGACGACTATACCCGCACCCTGCTGGCCGCCTCGGTGACGCCGCCGCCGCAGCAACATGCGCCCGGCCGCATCCTGGTCCAATCAACGGCCTGGGTGTCGCCATGACCAGCGAAGTCGAGATCGTCCAGCGCGGGGCATTCGCGCTCACCTTGCGTCGTCTGTGGGCCGACAAGGCCAGCATGGCCGCCGCCGGCTTCATCCTGTTTCTGGTGCTCTTTGCCGCCGCCGCGCCCCTGGTCGAGGCCTGGACCGGCCACGCGCCGATCGCGCAATTCCGCGAGACCGGGCTTTCTGCCATGGGCCTGCCGGTGGCGCCCAATGGCGAATTCATCTTCGGTACCGACCATCTGGGGCGCGACGCCCTGGTGCGGCTGGCCTATGGCGCCCGCATTTCGCTGCTGGTGGGCGTCCTTGCCTCCCTGGCAGCGGCCGTCATCGGCGTCACGATCGGGATGATTGCCGGCTTTTACGGCGGTTGGGCCGATACCCTGCTCAGCCGGGGCATGGATCTGGTGATGAGCGTGCCGTTTCTGCTCTGCGCGCTGGCTTTGGTCTCCGTCTTCGGACCCAGCCTGATCCTGAGCATCGGCGTCATCGTCTTTTTCAGCTGGACGACCATGGGAAGGGTGATCCGTGGCCAGGTCCTGTCGCTGCGCGAGCGCGAATTCGTGGAGGCCAGCCGATCACTCGGCGCGCGTCCGCTATCGATCATGATCATCGACATCCTGCCCAATCTGAGCGTGCCGATCATCATCTACACCACGATGATGATCCCCAATGCCATTGTCTTTGAAGCGACCCTGTCCTTTCTGGGCCTCGGCATTGTGCCGCCCGCCCCGAGCTGGGGCGGCATGCTGGCCGATGCGGCCGCCAATTCCATCTATCTGGTCGCCTGGTGGCTGGTCCTCGTGCCGGGCACCGCCTTGCTGATCACCACGCTCAGCTTCAACATCCTCGGCGACGGGCTGCGCGATGCCTTCGACCCCAAGGCGCGCCCGATACGGCGAAAACCGGCCCGATCACGGAGGACAAAGCCATGATCCGGTTCCTGGTCGGCCGCCTTGCCTTTGCGGCCCTGGTCCTCTTTGCCCTGTCGAGCTTTGTCTTCCTGCTGTTCTTCGTGGCGCCGGGCGATCCGGCCCGCCTGGTGGCTGGCGACAAGGCCACCGAGGCGCAGCTGGTGCAGATTCGCAGCAATCTGGGTCTGGAGCGTCCGATCCACGAGCAATATGCCAGCTTCCTGTCCCGGGCAGTCCAGGGCGATCTGGGCTTTTCCTATCGCAATCAGCAGCCGGTGCTCACGCTGATCGCCAACCGGCTGCCGCCAACCATTTCGCTGGTCATCGGCGGGGTCATTGTCTGGCTGGCCGTCGGCATTCCCATCGGCATCATGTCGGCCCGCCATGCCGGGGGCCTGCGCGACCGTATCGGGCAGGGTTTCATCCTGATCGGCCTGAGCTTTCCCACCTTCGTGCTGGGCATGGTCTCGCTCTATGTATTCTACTTTCTGCCGCGACAGGCTGGCTTCACCCTGTTTCCCGCCGGGGGCTTCAAGCCGTTCTGGCCCAATCCCGCGATCTGGGCCTGGCATATGTTCCTGCCATGGATGACGGTGGCGCTGACCACCGCGGCGGTCTATGCCCGATTGACCCGCGGCCAGATGCTCGAGGTCATGGGGGAGGATTATATCCGCACGGCCCGCGCCAAGGGACTGCCGGAATCCATGGTAGTGCTGAAACACGGCATGCGCGCCACGCTGACGCCCCTGGTCACCCAATTGGGCGCCGACATTGCCTTCCTGCTCGGGGGCGCCATTGTCATCGAGCAGGTCTATGGCCTGCAGGGCGTCGGCGCCCTCGCCGTCCAGGCGGTCAATACGCAGGACCGCCCCATCATCATCGGCGTGGTGCTGCTGGGGGGCCTGTTCATCGTTATCGCCAATATCATTGTCGACATCGCCTATGCGCTGCTCGACCCGCGCATCCGCCAGCGCTGAGCCACAAGGACAGATTGATGATCGTTTCCGACTATACCATTCCGGGCATGCATATCCGGGACCACCTGGTCGACGTGCCGCTCGACTGGTTCGGCGCCCCCGACGGCCCCACGATCAAGCTGTTTGCCCGCGAGGTCGTGCATCCGAGCACGCAGCGGGAAGACCTGCCGCTGCTGGTCTTCCTGCAGGGCGGGCCCGGCGGGAAGTCGCCCCGCCCCTCAAGCACGAGCCCGGGCTGGCTGGTGGAGGCGCTCAAGACCTATCGGGTGATCCTGCCCGATCAGCGCGGCACGGGCCGCAGCACGCCGGTGGAGGGCCATACCATGGCCCAGATCCCCAGCGCGGCGGCGGCCGGCGACTACCTAGCTTGCTTCCGGGCGGATTCGATCGTGGCCGATTTCGAGCATTTGCGAAAGACCGTGTTCGGTGGCCGCCGCTGGCAGAGCCTGGGCCAGAGCTATGGCGGCTTTCTCACCCTGACCTATCTCAGTCAGGCGCCCGAGGGCCTTGCGGCCTGCTATGTGACCGGCGGGCTGGCCTCGATCCGCCCCTCCGCCGAGGCGGTCTATCGGCGGACCTTTCCGCGCGTCGAGGCCAAGACCGCGGCCTATTACAAGCGCTACCCCGATGACGCGGCATTGATCGGCAGCCTGGCCGATTTCATCGATGCCCATGCGGTGCAGCTGCCCGATGGGGATCGCCTGACCGTGCAGCGCCTGCAGACTGTCGGCATCGATTTCGGCATGCAGCCGGGCTTTGAAAATGTCCACTGGCTGGTCAATGAGGCCTTTGCCGGTCCCGCCATGGATCGCCTGTCGGACCACTTCCTGTTCGAGGTCATGCGGCTCACCAGCTATGACGGCAATCCGCTATTCTTCGTCCTGCAGGAGAGCATTTATGGCGCCGGTCCGGGGGCTACGGCCTGGGCGGCCGAACGTATCCGGCAGACCCTGCCGCAATTTGATGCCAAGTGCCGGCCCCTGCTGTTCACCGGCGAAATGATGTTTCCCTGGATGCTGGACGAGATCCGCTCGCTGCGCCCCTTCAAGGCCGGGGCGGAGGCGCTGGCGGCCCGGGAGAGCCATAGCCCGCTCTACGCTATCGACCGGCTGGCCGCCAATGCGGTGCCCGTGGCCGCCGTGGTCTACCACGATGACATGTATGTCGATGCGGGCCTGTCGCTGGAGACCGCCATGGCCGTGGGCAATCTCGACTATTGGGTGACCAACCAGTTCGAGCATGACGGGCTGCGGCAGGACACGGCCGTGTTCAAGCGCCTCAAGGCCACAATCGATGACCTGGGAGGGCCGCTGCCCGGCTGAGCCGGCCAGCCGCCAGGGTCTAGGCGAAGCGGCTGATCGAGAAGGCGTCGGGCGCGGCTTTGTCCGCGTTGACCAGCCCCGCCACGAGGCGCGCGGTAACGGCGCTGAGCGTCAGGCCGAGATGGCCATGGCCGAAGGCAAAGACGATGCGCTTGTCGGCTGGATGGGGGCCGATCACCGGCAGCGAGTCCGGGGTCGAGGGGCGCCGGCCCATCCATTCCACGCCCCCTTCGGGCAAAGCGGGGACGTAGCGGCGCATCTTGTCGCGCATGGCCCTGGCTCGGGCAAAGTTGGGCGCGGTCTGTGGCTTGGCCAGCTCCACGGCGCCGCCCACGCGCAGGCCATCCACCAGGGGCACCGCCACAAAGCCGTGATCGGCAAAGCCGACCGGCAGCGCCAGGTTCCAGTCCAGGTCCGAATAGGTGGTATTGTAGCCGCGCTCGTTTTCGAGCAGCACCTTGACGCCCAGTCCCCTGACAATGTCGCGTGACCAGACGCCCGCCGCGACGACGACCTTGTCGAATAGCTGCTCGTCCTGCCCCGCGATCCGGACGGCAATGCCCTGGTCGCGCTGCTGCAGGGACTGCACCCTGCCCGGCACCAGCCGGCCCTTGGCCGCGATGAAATTCTGGTAGTGACGCAGCACGGTCAGCGGGTTGGAGACCATCCAGTAGACCGGCTGGTGCACGGCCCCGTGAAAAGCGCCCTCCAGCTCGGGCACCATGGCCCGTGCCGCGCCCGGGCTAATCGCCGCATAGTCATAGCCCAGCACGTCCCGGACATGGCCGGCCTCGCGCAGGGCGCCATCAAGGCTGGCCTTGCTGTCATGCACGGACAGAAAGCCGGTCTGGCGCAGATGCCCGTCAAGACCGGCTATCGCGCCGAGCTGGCGGTGATCCGCCAGGGCCGTCTGCATCAGGCCGGCCAGGGCCTGCCGGGCGCGCGCGCCACGTGCCGGCGTTGCCGCCGCCAGAAAGGCCAGCAGCCAGGGCGTCAGTGCCGGCAGGTCCTGCCAGCGCAGGGTCAGCGGGCCCAGCGGATCAAGCAGCCATTTGGGCACTGCCGTCAGCATGCCCGGGCTGGCAATGGGCGCAATCTCGGGCAAGGCAAGCAGCGCGGCATTTCCCGCGGAAGTCGGCAGGCCCTGGGGCTCGGCCTCAAAGATGGTGACGGCATGGCCGTCGCCGATCAGCTGGGTTGCAATAGCGGCCCCGACAATGCCCGCGCCGACGACGCCAATACGTAACATTTCAATCCCACGGTGATGCTAGAGGGCGATTTTGGAGACAGTGTCCCGGTCGATATAGCTCTGGATCTGTCGAACGATCTGGGCGGCATGCTCGGTGGCCAGGGTATCGGCGCGCGCCGCGTCCCGGGCCTCGATGGCCTCGACCATATGGCTGTGCTCTTCCACATATTGCTTGGGCAGCCGGTCGTCGAAAGACTTGTAGTAGAGCCGCAGAATGCGCCTTCCCTCGTCGAGCAGGCGCTTGAACAGGCTCGTGAAATAGACATTGCCGCCGGCCTCGGCGATCGCGACGTGGAAATCGCGATTGGCCTGGATCATGGACAGGGCGTCCCTTGCGCCAACGGCCTTGGCGTAATCGGCCTCAAACTGCCGGATGACCAGGATATGCTCCGCCGTGTGATGGACCGCCGCGGCACGGGTGGTGACCCGATACATCAGCGTCAGTGCTTCGAAATAGACCGGCAATTGCGCGAAATCGATCGATGCCACGACGGTATTGCGGTTCGGCAGGGTCTTGGCCAGTCCCTCCGCCACCAGGCGGACCAGCGCTTCGCGGATCGGCGTTCGCGACATTTCGAACTGTTCGGACAGGGTCACTTCGTCCAGCGAACTGCCCGGCTCCAGGCTCAGATCAAGGATAGCCTGCCGCAGCTCGAGATAGACGGTCTGGGCGCCCGAGCCGCGAACCCGGCCGGGTTTTTCAGCGACGGCGACTTCGAGGGTTTTCGTGCCTTTGGGTTTCACCACATTGCTCCACGATGCAGCCTCGACGCTTGGCGTCGGGCGGATTGCTGGACAACTGGCTCCGATGCCAATCATGTGTTGGCAAGGGAGCGAGGATTCGCACCCAACAGGCAAGCATAAACGGCAGACTGCATGGCTGTTTCAATATCCAGTTTGTCCACAGAATGCAATGGACCGGCCAAGGTGATCCGGAATTTTGTCGACAAACTGCATTTATGGCCGATATTGTTCTCTCGCGCCGCGGTCCGGCTTCCAGCACATGCCCGAGGCAGGTCCGCGCCATTCATTCAGTCACAGCCAGGCGGCAACCGTTGGTGGCTGCGAAAATCAAGGAATTTCAGGATATGCGCTGGTCAAGGACAGTGACCCTCGTTGAGGCCCATGCCGAGGGTGAAGTGGGCCGCATCGTGACCGGAGGGGTCATCGACGTGCCGGGCAGAACCATTGCCGACAAGCTGGTGCATATCAACGAGGTCGATGACTCGCTGCGCCGCTTCCTGGTGTTCGAGCCGCGGGCCTCGGCGCAGATGAGCACCTGCCTGATCTTTCCGCCGACGCGGCCGGATGCCGATATTGCCTTCATCATCCTGCAGGGCGACAAGGCCCATGCCATGTCCGGCTCCAACAGCATCTGCCTGACCACGGTGCTGCTCGAAACCGGCATGCTGCCAATGACCGAGCCGGAAACCATCGTCCGCATCGAAACCGCCTCGGGCCTGGTTACCGCCAGGGCGACCTGCCGCAACGGCAAATGCGAGCGCGTGACGCTGACTATGAACCCCTCCTATGTCCACCAGCTGGACGCGGTTGTCGATGTCGATGGCTTTGGCAAGGTCAAGGTCGACATCGCCTATGGCGGGATCTTCTATGCGCTGATCGATCCGGCCCAGTTGGGCCTCGACATCCGGCCCGATCAGGCGAAAAAGCTGGTCGAGGCCGGCAGCGCCATTCACCGCGCCGTCAATGCGCAACTCGATATTGCCCATCCCGAAATCGCGGCGATCAAGGGAATTTCCTACACCATGTTCAACAGCGTCACGGCGGCCGGGGAGCTCAAGGGCGCCACCATCATGCCGCCCGGACGCATTGATCGCTCCCCCTGCGGCACCGGCAATTCGGCACGCCTGGCGGTGGCCGCCGCGCGCGGATTGGCCAAGCCCGGCGATCGCTTCACTGCCCGCTCGATCATCGACTCGACCTTCGAAGTCACCTATGCCGGAGACACCACGGTGGCCGGACGCCCGGCCGTGCAGCCGATCATTTCGGGGCGCGGCTGGATCCATGGCATCCACCAGATCGGCGTGGATCCCAGCGATCCCTATCCGCTGGGCTATTCTGTCGCCGACACCTGGGGCGACGCCTTCGACCTGATGAACTGAACAGCACTGGCACAAGCATGACCGACACGACATCAATCAGCCTGGACGACGCCTTTGCCCTCAGCGTCTCCGTGCTGGTCAGCAACGGCTATTCAGCCGACCATGCCAATGCCATCGCCAAGGTGGTCTGTGCGGGGCAGCGCGACGAATGCCACTCCCACGGCCTCTATCGGCTGCTCGGCTGCGTGCGGACCATTCAAATGGGCAAGGTGGACGGCACCGCCGTGCCGGAAATCATCGATCACGCGGCCGGCATCGTGCGGGCCGATGCCAGAAACGGCTATTCCCTGCTGGCCTTTGATGCGGCGCGCGGCATGCTGGTGGACAAGGCGCGCAAGAGCGGCATTGCCGCCCTGGCGATCAACCACTGCTACCATTTTTCCGCCCTCTGGCCCGAAGTCGAGGCCTTGGCCGAGGATGGGGTTGTGGCCATTGCCATGACGCCAAGCCATAACTGGGTCGCCCCCTTCGGGGGCAGAAAACCGGTCTTTGGCACCAATCCGCTGGCCTTTGCCTGGCCGCGACCAGAGGGGCACCCCTATGTCTTCGATTTCGCGACATCGACTGTTGCCCGCGGGGAGATCGAGCTGCATCGCCGGGCCGGCAAGGCCATTCCCGCCGATTGGGCCGTCGATGCCGATGGCGCCCCCACCAGCAGTGCCGAAGCGGCGCTGGCGGGGGCCATGACGGTCTTTGGCGGATACAAGGGATCGGCACTGTCGACCATGATCGAGCTGCTGGCCGGGCCGCTCATCGGCGACCTGAGCAGCATGGAATCCAATGCCCATGACAATGGCGCCGGGGTTGCGCCCTATCATGGCGAGCTGCTGCTGGCCTTCGACCCCACAGCCTTTACCGGCAGCAGCGCCGCCGCCCATGCGCAGCGCGCCGAAGTCATCTTTGACGCCATTGTCGACCAGGGCGCCCGCCTGCCCTCGCAGCGCCGCTATGCCGCCCGGGCCCGCTCCCTGAGCCGGGGCATGATGGACATTCCCAGCGCCCTGCTGGCAGAAATCAGGGCATTGGTAAAATCTTGACGCGCTTCTGTCGACAAACAGCATACAATGTGATTAGTAGCATTATTGCGCAGGGCGCCCTCCCGCCCCGCATGGCCAATTGTGGATAAGGATCCAATGAACACCGATATCTTTACGGGCGTAATCCCGGCCCTGATGACGCCGTGCAAGCCCGATCGCACACCCGATTTCGACGCGCTGGTCCGCAAGGGCACCGAACTTGTCGCGGCAGGCATGTCCGGCGTGGTCTATTGTGGCTCGATGGGCGACTGGCCCCTGCTGACAGATGCCCAGCGCATGGAGGGCGTCGAACGCCTGGTCGGCGCCGGCCTGCGGGTCATCGTGGGCACCGGCGCCATCAATTCAGCCGCTGCGGTGGCGCTTGCCGCCCATGCGCAAAAGGTCGGCGCGGCTGGCCTCATGGTCATTCCGCGGGTGCTGTCGCGCGGCAATTCGGCGACGGCCCAGCGCCACCACTTTGAGGCCGTGCTGTCGGCGGCGCCAGACCTGCCCGCCGTCATCTATAACAGCCCCTATTATGGCTTCGAGACCAAGGCCGATCTGTTCATGGCCCTGCGCGCCAAGCACCCGAACCTGGTCGGCTTCAAGGAATTCGGCGGCGCGGCAGCGATGACCTATGCTGCCGAACACATTACCAGCGCCGACAAGGATGTGATCCTAATGGCCGGCGTCGATACCGGCGTCTACCATGGCTATGTCAAGGCGGGCGCCACCGGCACCATTACCGGCATCGGCAACGCCCTGCCCAAGGAGGTCCTGCATATGGTGGCCCTGTCCAAGGCCGCTGCGGCCGGGGACATGGATGCCCGCCTCAGGGCGATTGAACTGGGCGAAGCCCTGGCCGTGCTGTCGTCCTGGGACGAAGGCGCCGATCTGGTCCTCTATTACAAGTTCATGCTCGAACTGCAGGGCGAGGCCGAATACAAGCTGCACTTCAACGCCACCGATGAACTCTCGCCCAGTCAGCGCGCCTGGGCCGAAAAGCAGTTCCGCCAGTTCCAGGCCTGGTATGCCAGCTGGAGCCAGCTGCCTGGCGCCGTACAGCAATACGCCGCCTGATCTGCGCATAGGCGGCAGGTCGACCTGGCCTTGTCAGGTCGGCCTGCCCTAGCGCAACAGGCCCTCGCGCGCGAATTCGGCCCAGCCGGCCAGATCGGGCTGATCGTCATCCCCCGCCACAGAAGCTGTCTTGCCGGCCTTTTCCGCCCGCGCCAGCTTGGCCTTCCATAGCGCCCGCTGGCGGTTCTCGCGGCGGGTTTCGACGTCCTCTTCCCGCCAGGCATCGATCCGGTCATTGTCGAGCAGCTCCTGCACCACGCGCGGATCAAAGACATGGAAGGTGATCTTTCTGGCGCGGCCGGCGAGTTTCACCGTGCGCGTGCCGGCGCTGGGCAGGCGGCCATCCTTGAGCCAGCGATGGCGCTCGGCGGTCTTGATGGTCAGAATATCCTCGATCTCGCGCGGGATCACCGGCAGGCTTTCAATGCCGACCAGGGCCTGCGTCACGAGCGCGGCAGTCGCCTTGAAGACTTCGGCATCGGCCTTCGGCATGGTCAGCGTCAGCGTGCCGGCCGCAATATCGAGCCGCTTGCGCAGCGGCTTGGGCAGTCGCGCCCGCATTTCGAGCAATATGCCCTTGGCGCGGACCGACGAGCCCAGCATGGCGTCGGGTGGCAGCGTCCAGTCGCGGGAGAGCATGGGCTGGTCGGAAACTTTGGGAGACTTGGCCATGCGCCTCAGATAGGGCATTTGCGCTGCCCCTTCAACGCATGGCCGCGCCGGGATGGTGCTCGGGGCATACCGGGCCGGCCTCTCAGGCCATGACGTCCTTGACCCGCTGCATGATGGCCCAGCGCAAGGCGGCTTCACAGCTTGGCCGGGCCGCGAGGCGAATGCTCGAGACCACCGTGGTCAGACAGGCGCCGAAGCGGGCTGTGGCATCGAAATGCAGCAGCATCGTCACCGGGTCAAATTCAATCCGCGAAATCCTGATCAATCCCATTGCCAGCCTCCATGACCATAGCAACGCATAAAGTCAGGCAGCAGTTGTGTCGAAACGCCATAGTGAGCGCCGGCACGCGTCACATTCGGGTGAGGCGCCAGCGTTAGGCGCTAGCCGCATTTGTCCAGCACCTGGGCAATCATCGACTTGGAGCCTTTGGCGCCAAAGATCTGGGTGTCGAAGGTCTCGAATCCGGTTGCGGCCTGCCGGACGAAGGCGATGCGGATATCCTCGCGCGCCCCCTGGGCGATCCTCGCCCATTGCCGGGCGACCGGGCCGCGGATGATCATCGAGGCGCCCTCGAGATGGACGAGCGGCATGTCCTGGGCAAAGCTGGTGCCGGTGCCGGCTGCGGGATCGGGGGTGATGGCCAGGCTCAGGACTGTTGCCTTGGCAACGCTGCTTTCGGGCGCGCGCACCCAAAAGCCCATGGCCAGCTGGCCGCCGCGGCAGGCGAACTGGAACTGGGCCGGACCATTGTCGAACCAGGCAATGGGCGTCGTGCCACCCTCATAGGCCCACTGCTCGGCCATCACGGGCATGCAGAGCAACAGGCTCAAGGCCGCGGCGAGGCAGAATTTGCGCATGATGGTTCCCCGAAATTGCGAAACACCTGCCCTGCACCGGAACATGCTAACTTTGTCTTGCGCTCAAGCATTGGTGATCGCCGGGGCCCCGCTAATAATCATTGCGTGATGGCACCTTACGACATTGTAATGTTGCCGGGGGTTTGCGCCCTGTTAGGGTCAAAGCCACGCGCCGGCATGCCGGCCTTTCCCTTGCATATCCGAGGTACTGGTTTGATACGGCAAATTTTGGCGTCCCTGGTCATTCTGGCGGCGGCAGCGCTGGCCTGGATTTCCTTTGTGCCCAGCGCGCCGCAGACGCTGGCCAGCTATGGCATCACTCTGCCCTTCGCCACAACCGAGACCGCTGCTGCTGCCGGGCCTGGCAGGCGCGGTCCGGGTGGCCCTGGCGGCCGCCCCGGCGGGCGACAGACCAATGTGGTAACGACGCCGGTCATCCTGGCCACGATCAATGCCGGCCTCACCGCCATTGGCGAGGGCAGTGCCGCGCGCTCGGTGACGGTCACGGCGCCGGCTGGCGGCAATCTGGCGGACGTGCTGGTGCGGCCCGGCCAGGTGGTTGCACAAGGCGATGTGCTGGCGCGGCTGGAATCGGCCGACGAACAGATCGACTATGACCGCGCCAAACTGGCAGCCGATGACGCCAATGCCACCCTGGCCCGCACCGAGGGCCTCGCCAGCTCAAGTCTGGTCGCCACCACGGCGCTGACCGCGGCGCAGCTGGCTGCCGACAATGCCGATCTTGAACTGCGCAATGCCGAAGTGGCGCTGTCGCGTCGTACCATGACCAGTCCGATAGCCGGCACGATCGGGCTGATCCAGGTCACGCCGGGCAATTATGTCGCCGCCCAGACCCCGGTGACGACCATTGACGACAATTCATCGCTACGCGTCGACTTCTGGGTACCCGAGCGCTATGCGACGGCGATTGCGCTGGATATGCCGGTCACTGTCTCGGCCATTGCCCTGCCCGGCCGCAGTTTCGCCGGCACGGTGCGTGCCATTGACAGCCGCATCGATCCGGCCAGCCGCACCCTGCAGGTGCAGGCCGAAATCCCCAATGCGGATGGCGCCCTGCGGGCGGGCCTGTCGCTCTCGGTGGCGCTGAGCTTTGCCGGCGAGCAATATCCCACGGTCAATCCGCTCGCTATCCTCTGGTCGGCCGAAGGCTCCTATGTCTGGCAATATGTCGACGGCAAGGCCGTCCGCGTGCCCGCCGAGATCGTCCAGCGCAATAGCGACGGCGTGCTGGTGCGGGCCGATCTCGTGCCCGGCGACGCCATCATCACCGAGGGTATCCTGCAGCTCAGTGCCGGCGCCGAGGTAACGCTGCTCAGCGGCCCCGATGGCACGGGCACGGCCGATAGCGCCCAGGCGGCGACCAACTAAGCCCAGCAAGGAGCCGCCGCATGTCGATTGAACAGAAGAACGAGCGCGGCGGCACGTTGGCAGCGCTTTTTGTCCGCCGGCCGGTGCTGGCCGTGGTCATCAATGCGCTGATCGTCGTCGCCGGCCTCGCGGCGCTGCTGGGCGCCGAAGTGCGCGAATTGCCCAGTGTCGAGCAGCCGGTGCTGTCGATCTCCACCAGCTTCAGTGGCGCGGCGGCGGAAACCGTCGACCGCGAGGTGACCGCCGTCATCGAGGGCGCCGTGGCAAGGGTGCAGGGCGTCGCCTCGATTTCCTCGAGCTCGTCGACCGGCAATAGCCGGGTGACGCTGGAATTCACCGACGGCACCAATCTCGACATCGCCACCTCGGACGTGCGCGACGCGCTCAGCCGCAGTGGCCGCAATCTGCCAGAGGGGGCGGATGACCCCACCATTTTCAAGGCCGATAATGATGCCCAGGCCGTGCTGCAGCTGGCGGTGACCTCGGATACGCTGTCGATCGCCGCTATGAGCGAACTGGTCGAGACGCTGATTGCCGAGCGGCTTGGCGCCGTGCCCGGGGTGGCCGAGGTGCAGGTCTATGGCACGCGCAGCACCGCCTTCGAGGTCGATGTCGACCCGCTCAAGCTGGCCAGCCGCGGCCTCACCGTGGCCGATATCCGTAACGGCTTGGCGACCATTGCCATCGACACGCCCGCCGGCTCGATCAACGGCCCCAACCAGAATATTTCGGTGCGGGCCATTTCCGAAGTGACCACGGCCGCCGATTTCGAGGACATCATCATCAATGGCCGCACAAGGCTGGGCGATGTGGCCAGCGTGGTCTTTGACGCCGCCGCCAGCAGCTCTGCCCTGCGCTCGGACGGCAAGCCGGGCATCGGGCTGGGCATTGTGCGGCAGGCACAGTCCAATACGATCGAGATTTCCAAGGGCGTGCATGCCGCCGTCGACGTGCTCAACGAGACGCTGCCGGCCGGCGTCGATATCAAGGTGTCCAGCGACGATGCCATTTTCATCGATGGTGCGCTGCATGAAGTCCAGATCGCCCTGGTGGTCTCCCTGGTCGTGGTGGTGGCGATCATCTTCCTGTTCCTGCTCGACTGGCGCGCCACCATCGTGCCGGCCATTTCCATGCCCATTGCCCTTTTGGGTGCCGTCGCCGGCATCTATCTGGCCGGCTTCTCGCTCAATATCATCACGCTGCTGGCACTGGTGCTGGCCACCGGCCTCGTGGTCGATGACGCCATCGTGGTGCTGGAAAACATCGTGCGCCGCAAGGCCATGGGGGCCGGACCGCGCGCTGCAGCGGTGCTGGGCACTCAGGAAGTGTTCTTCGCCGTCATCGCCA
>CAXBHD010000006.1:0-36981 GCA_963975335.1 uncultured Devosia sp.
GCCAGTTGGGGCGTCGCCAAGTGGTAAGGCACCGGTTTTTGGTATCGGCATTCCTAGGTTCGAATCCTAGCGCCCCAGCCAGCTTTTATCCAGGTCATTGATAAAGCGCGCTTTCGCGAAAACGGCGGCCAGCGGGCCGCCGCAGCATTGCATGGCTGTGCTTTGCGCCAGGCGCGAGCTGCATGGCCAGCCATTGCCCCCTATTGTCGATGCGACGGGCCTGGCGAGAGCGCCGCTGGACACCCGCTGCCCGGCGCATGCTCACGCATTGGAACTCTTGGAAGGGCGCGCAGGAGGCATGCATCGGGCAATCGCAGCCCCCAGCATGAGGCCAAGAATGACATCGCTGAGCCAATGCTCCGGGATGAGCAGTCGAGCAAGGCAGACAATCGCCAGCACGATGACGATAATCCCGCGATAGCGGGGGAAGGCGGCGCTGAGCATAACCGCCAAGCTTGCTGCCAGGGTCGCCTGCGCCGAGGGCAGGGACCCAAATGAGTCGTTAAAGGCCAGCACACGGAACGCCAGGTGATCCAGTTGGTCGATGTCCGGCCGGGCGCGGCCGATAACGCTCTTGAGCAGCCAGGCGATCAAGCTCGCCCCGGCGCCGCAGAGCAGCAGCCGCAGCGGGATATTGGCTTCCGCCGTGGCCAGCCCGCGATTGTGTCGGCCCAGATGTCTGCCCTGTTCGGCAACGGCAAGGATCAACAGCATGGAGAAAACCAGCATGGGACTCGTTGCGCTGGATATCCATCCTGCCAGCTGACTGGCGCCATGCCTGTGGTCGAGGGCAAATTGGGCGATCGGCTGATCCAGGAAAATGAGCGCGGTGGCCGCTGCTGCCAGGCCGAGGACTGCAAGAGAGACAGATTTCATCGCTGTGCCATTTTCTGGGATGGGGTCGAAGCGGATTCGGAACAGGCCAGGCGGGCCCAGTCGTCGATGCTGCCCCGCTCGAGGCCCATGTCCCGGAGCAGGCGGTCATCAAGGCGCTGCATGTGGTTGACGATACGCCGAATGTCCCGTTCTTGCTTGTAGGCGGCGTGCAGCTGGCGCAACCAGGCGCGAGCCCGGCGGCACACCGTCTGGCGCGGCCTGGGCGCCTTGAGCCTTTCAGCGATCGCGAGATTTGCGCGGGAAAGCATTTTCACTATTCGTCCCGGTTTTTTGCTGGATCTGACGCTGGGCTGCCGGTCGGGCCCCGCCGGGGCCGGTGCCATGCCGCGGCGCATCGCCGGCGGCTGCTGAGGCCGCAGCCCGTTTCAGGCCGGCGGCGGACCGACAAGGACCGTGCCATAGCGCCGCGCGACGCGCATCTGCTCTTCCGGGGGATGGTCGGCGAGTAGCTCGAACATGTCTTCGATGCCACCGGGCGTGAACGTGACCAGCATGCGCGCGGGGGCGGCGGACCGGTTTTTCCACGCATGCGGCGTGCCGGCGGGAATGACCACTGTGGTGCCTGCCGGGGCAGAGACGAATTCGCCGCGCACCGTAAAGATCGTCGTCCCGCTGATGATCTGAAACACGGCATCTTCGGCGTGGAAGTGATCAGGGCAGCCGCAGCCCGGAGCCGCAATGGCCTCCACGATCCCATAGCATCCCGCCACTTCCTTGCTCCGCACCCGCAGAAGCAGTTTGCAGCCGGGAAATGGTTCGATCCAATCGGCCTGGCGCGGCGAGTAGATGATGGGTGCGTAGGGCGGGACATATTCCCCGAAATCGCCTCGACGGGCCCTGGACATCTGGTTCTCCTTGATCCGGATCTTGAGGACCATGTCTTAGGAGAATTGCCGGCTGTGTGATTGCAGACTTAGCGCGGCGGTTGGACGATGCTGCTGCCTGCGCGCGAGGCGGGCTGCAATATCGGCGTCAGGCGGCGGCCGCGGCGCCGGCCAAGGCAAAGCCTGCCATGGCTCTGGTCAGCCACGCTTTCGGCCTGGATGGGGCCGCCTGACGCAGGAATGGGCCGCCTTACGGATTTGGCGTGACGGCAATATCGAGTTCGCCGCCGATCTGCACGGCTTTGCTCTGCTTGTCGAAGACACAGACAATCGCAGTCGCCCGTCCGTCGGCGGTCTCGCCGCTGACAATGGCCAGCCCATAGCTCTCGCTGCCAAAGGGATCGACGACGGCCTGGGCCTTTTCCAGCATGGTGCTGGTGGCCTGGAGACAGCCCGTTTCGACTTCGGCAGCAAACGCTGCCCATGCATCGTCAGATGCGGCAAAGGCCGGCGCGGCGGGCAATGCCGCGAGCAGGACGGCGATAGTGAAGCGCTTCAGCATGGTTGGATCCTTGGTTCTGAATGGGGGCAATCTGCCTCTCCTGCGTTGGAAGGGGTCCGCCTCTGCGGACGGACCACTGCCAGGCAAGAGGCATATGCCTGCCGGTCTGGTATCATTTACATCATATATATCAGATCTATCGCCATAAGCGGGATGAATACGGCAATTGTCTGGCGCACGAAAAGGGCGGCTGAAACTGGTTTCGGCCGCCCTTTGCTGCTGGGGCTCGTTTGCAACGACAGCTCGATCATTCTACTGCGATCGTCTCCCGGTGCTGCCTGGTCTCGACCGGGTGAGAAAGGTCAGAGTCCCGGTCGCGGCGACATGACGGAATAGATGTCATCGAAAGGCGGCGGTCCGATAATGGTCGAGCCGTCACTTTCAGCCGATTCTGAAATCGCTGCGAAGTCGCTGCTCGTCATTGCACTGATGCGCCTGAACGTCTTTTCCATATTCCCGGGAGCAAAGATGACCAGGAACCGCACCTTGCTGTCCGATAGATTGGCCCAGGCATGCGGAGTGCCCCTTTTGACGGTCGCCACATCGCCCGCTGACAGGGTCAGCTTCTGCGCGCCATTGACGAGGCTGAGGCTGCCCTCAACAACGACAAAGCACTCCTCCTCATTGGCATGGGTATGCATGGGCACGCCATTGCGAGGCTCGGCAGTGATTTCCAGCGTGGCATAGACGTCTTCCGTGTCCAAGGCGGAAATGCGGATCTTGAAACGCTCGCCGGGGGTAACCTCGAACCAGGCGCCGCCGGGGCTCTGCGGTGCGGGCATTGTATTGGCCAATGTCGTCATCAGAGTTCTCCTTTCTGTCCGGGGCAGCGGCGTGTCACTGCGCCGTGGCGCTGGACACGGCCTGGGCGGCCTTGTCGATCGTGTCCGCCACCGTCTCCGGCTGGGAAATATAGACGGCGTGGCTGCCGGGGACCGTGGTGATCTCGGCCCCGGCCCGTTCGGCCATATGGAGCAGCATGGCCTGGTCGAAGGCATTGTCTTCCGTCGCGATCACCGCCCAGCTGGGCTTGGAGCGCCAGGCGGCATTGGTCAGCGGCGTGCCAAAGACCGACATGTTGATCGGCACCTGCGAGTCCCGCAGCAGGGCTGCCTGCTCGTCGCTCAGGTCGTCGGCAAAGCCGATCTTGAACTTTTCAGGATTGAGGTAGCCAAAGCCGTCTTCCTGCACGTCGATGACGAAATTGGGTGTCGCGGCAAAGCCGTCATATTGCTCGCTCGTGGTCTCGCCGGCATCCGGCGCCAGGGCCGCGACATAGACCAGACCCGCAACGTTGGGGTGAATGCCGGCCTCGGTAATCACCGTGCCACCCCAGGAATGGCCGACCAGGATTGCCGGGCCATCCTGGCGATCAAGCGCTCGCGTCGTTGCCGCAACATCATCGGCCAGCGAGGTCAGGGGATTCTGCACGATCGTCACCGCATAACCGCGGGCAGTCAGATCCTCGTAGACATTGCGCCAGCCCGAGCCATCGGCAAAGGCGCCGTGCACGAGCACGACATTGCGGACGGCCTGATCGTCAGAGATCAGCTCCTGGGCGCGGGCCAGCGAGATGCTCGACATACCGGCAACCAGTGCCGATGCGGCGACGAGGATTTTGGCGAAGGAGGTCATGATTTTGCCTTTCACATGCGTGGGTCGGGAGATGGTGCCGGACCGGAATGGTCATTGGCGCCGTGGGGGGAGGGGCTGCGTGACAAGGCCTGGCACCAGGCCAGACATGCCAGCGGTTGTTTTCAGACGAGCCGTCGGGCCGCGTTCTGCGCGGCTTTGTTGATTGTGTCCGCCACCGTCTTGGCCTGGGAAATGTAGACGGCGTGGCTGCCCGGGACGGTGGTGATCTCGGCACCGGCGCGTCGTGCCATATGCATCAGCATGGCCGGGTCGAAGGCATTGTCTTCCGTCGCGATCACTGCCCAGCTGGGCCTGGAACGCCAGGCCGCCTGTGTCAGTCGCGTGGCGAATGCCGTCATGTTGATGGGGACCTGGGAGTCTCGAAGCAGAGCCGCTTCCTGTTCCTCAAGATCGTCGGCGAACCCGATCTTGAACGTCTCGGGATTGAGGTGGCCGAAGCCGTCATCCTGGACTTCGATGATAAAACTGGGCGTTGGAGCAAAGCCGTCATACTGCTCGCTCGTGGTCTGGCCGGCATCGGGCACCAGGGCCGCGACATAGACGAGCCCGGCGACATTTGCATGCGTGCCGGCCTCGGTAATCACCGTGCCACCCCAGGAATGGCCGACCAGGATCGCCGGGCCATCCTGGCGGTCGAGGACCCGCGTTGTCGCGGCAACGTCATCGGCAAGTGACGTCAGCGGAATCTGCACGATCGTGACGGCGTAGCCGCGGCGCGTGAGATCTGCATAGACCTTGCGCCAGCCCGAGCCATCGGCGAAGGCGCCGTGGACAAGGACGACATTGCGGATCGGGGTCGTCATCACTGTTCTCCTGTTGAACGAAAGCGAGTTCATACGATATAAGCGATAATAGATATCGCGATACATATTGGATCTCTAATCCGCGCTGTGACGCGCGTCAAGATTTATTATTACGATATATATTAGCGCATGAGGCGAGCGCGCGCCGCATCCAGCCGCCGATCGCGAGGCTGTCAGCCTGCCGGCGGCGCGCCGGCCACCTGGCTGTCTGTCATGGCAAGCATAGAGGCGCCGTCAGACAAGGTCCGGCGGCGCCGCTATCGGCCACCCTAGCGCTTGACGGGCGGAAGCGTATCGAGGTCGAAATACTGCATCACCTCGCTGCCATCTTTGAGCCGCACAAAGGCGCGCACCTGATCGCCCCAGTCTTCAACGGCGGTGGCATCAATGCCCTGTTCGCGCAGAACGCTGATGATGGTGCTCGAATTGTCGTCGAGAACATCATAGCTGTCGCCCGAAGCGTTGGCCCAGGCAGGCATGGTGGTGCCGAGAATGGCGACTGCAATCACGACGCGGCTGCATTTACGCAGGATATTCATATGGGATCTCCTTGAGATAAAAATCAGTAGCGACGAGAACATAGGTAATGAAAAAACCGAAATATTGGAAAATCCGATCAAAAATGGAAGGCATTCAGTTCAGGTCATTATATAAATCCATTACTGCCTAATATAAATTTGGCGTGATCAGGGATTAAATTACGAACTGCGAAAATCAATGCTTCGATGGGATGATTTTAAACTCTGCAATATGGTTGGCTTTCAGTCTAGATTACGCCGTAATTGCGCTCCAGTGATCGACCGCCTCCGGGTGAACCATAGCGGCAGCGGCCTTGGCGAAAGGCGCGCAGGCTCATGACGGCGGGTTTGGATATTGTGTGCCGTCACCCGGAGAGGGAAGGGCGGGGTGACGGCACATGGGCGCTCAGAGAGCGTCCTGCAGCGGCGCATGTGGACACGCCGCTGGACGGGGATCAGATGGGGCTGTCGCTTGCGACAGCCCACGATCAGGATTCGATGAATGCCAGCAGGTCCGCATTGATGATGTCCGGATGGGTCGACATCATGCCGTGCGGCAGGCCGTCATAGGTCTTGAGCTGGGCATTGCCGGGCAGGGTGACGGCGATCTCGGCCGATGCCGAGATCGGGACAATCTGGTCATCCTTGGAATGCATGATCAGCAGCGGCACGTCGATCGCCCGCAGGTCCTCGGTCAGATCGGTTTCGGAGAACACCTTGATGCATTCATAATGCGCCAAGGCGCCGCCCATCATGCCCTGGCGATACCAGTTGTCGACAAGCCCTTGCGACATCTCGGCGCCAGGCAGATTATAGCCGTAGAAGGGGCCGGCGGCCACATTCAGGTAGAATTGGCCCCGATTGGCCACCAGTTCGGAACGGAAGCCGTCAAACACCTCGATGGGCGTCCCGGTCGGGTTTTTGGCGCTCTTGAGCATTACGGGCGCAATGCCGTTGATGCTGACCGCTTTGGCAACGCGTCCCTTGCCATGTCGAGCCACGTAGCGGACGACCTCCCCGCCACCCGTCGAATGACCGATATGGACAGCCCCTGTCAGGTCCAGTGCATCCACCAGCTCGGCGACATCCGCGGCATAGGTGTCCATGTCATTGCCGATATCGGTCTGGCTGGAGCGCCCGTGGCCACGGCGGTCATGGGCGATGACGCGATAGCCGCGCTGATGAAAGAACAGCATCTGGCTGTCCCAGTCATCGGCGCTGAGTGGCCAGCCATGATGGAAGACGATCGGCTGGCCATGGCCCCAGTCCTTGTAGAAGATCTCTGTACCGTCTTTGGTCGTGATCGTGCTCATTGTAGGTTCTCCACCTGTTAGGGTCTTGGGCGCCGCCTGTGTCGCGGCAAACACCTGCCCGCCCAACGTTGTGCTGGCAACGACGGCAGCTGTCCCAACCAGGAGTGATCGACGGCTCGTAACAAAAGGCTCGCCGTTTGGCATGTTCAGGCTCCTTTGGTTGTATTTCTCCGACGATCTACACGTTGATGTTATCTGTCGTCGGCAATACTGAACTAGCCCGTAGAAAAAGCGGCGGGTATCATGACAATATATTAATGTTATGGTTTTGCTTGTCTCGAATTATGGCGGAATGCGTAACCGTATTTGCCATATTTGTCTGGCGGGGTCTGATTAATGTCTCAGCGCCGCCATCGAGTATCAGTCATTGGCGATCGCTGTGCTGTGGCGCCCGGGCTGACGCGCGCATCGCTGAGGCGCCGCCTGCGGATCGAAGTCGCGCCGCCACCGGCCGGGGGTGGTGCCGGTATGGCGCCGGAACTGATTGGTCAGGTGGGACTGGTCGACCAGGCCACAGTCCAGAGCCACTGTGCTCAGCGATGCAGTCGTATAGGCGAGCAGTTCATGCGCCCGTCTGATGCGCTGCAGCGTCACATAGGAATAGGGCGCGACGCCGAAACTGGCCCTGAAACAGCGGGCAAAATGGCTCTTGCTGAGTTTTGCTGCAGTGGCCAGGTCGGCTACCCTGATCCGGGTGCCGAGATTGTCCTCGACATATTGGGTGACGCGAGCGATCTGCCAGGCGGTAAGCTGCTGGCTTTCCAGGGCATTTGACACTGCCTGCAAGAGGAGGTCTTCAAGCTCCGTTTCAGTTAGCTGGTTATGCGACCTATTCACGATGAACTCCTTGTAGACGTCCGCGCGGAGCGGGCTCTGCAGTCAACCGGCACATGAACATCATCGCCTGCCGTAATGCGGCGGCGGTCTGGGAGGCTTCATTGGCCGTTGGGTATAGGGACGTGTGCGTGTCACGCAGACGCCGCAGCCTCGATCTCGAAGCGCGCGCAAAACTACGCGGCCCTTCTGGTGCGCCGCCATTATGACTTTATGCTAGTCCGCGGGTTCGCAGCCGCGGGGCGTCAATACATAGGTTTATGTTAGAAGCGTCCCGCATTGCGCTCTGATACTGTTGAACCTGCCAGGCGTCATCGAATATAGCGGCGCCCAACCGAGACGGAGTAATAGTGGCACCCACGGGCCAAGAAACGACTGGAACCCTTTGCAGGCGTGCAACCGCCCGGTTTGCTTTGGCTCAGCCTCCCGTCCAGCAGCGGCGCGGCACGCCATTTGCCGGGCCATCTAAGGGAGCGACGAGATTTATGGCTTGTCTTCTGTCACGTGAACTAGGTCGGATATGATGATGCCCGCACAGCAGGAGTTCACCGTATTTGTCGTTGATGACGAAGAGCGGGTGCGGCGATCTGTGGTGAACATGC
This sequence comes from uncultured Devosia sp., assembly GCA_963975335.1. Classification (GTDB taxonomy): domain Bacteria; phylum Pseudomonadota; class Alphaproteobacteria; order Rhizobiales; family Devosiaceae; genus Devosia. Next base: position 8,010 of record CAXBHD010000006.1, read on the forward strand.
TGGCATCCTTCGGCATGCACGCCACCGCCTTTGACTCCACTGCCGCCTATTTGAATGCCGAAAGGCCGGATATGCCTGCCTGCCTCGTGCTGGATGTGCAGCTGCCTGAAGTGAGCGGCCTTGAGTTCCAGGAGACGATTGCGGCGGAAGAGCATCCGCCCATCATTTTCATTTCGGGCCACGGCGACATTCCGACATCCGTGCGGGCCATCAAGCATGGCGCGGTGGATTTTCTCACCAAGCCGCTGCATGCCGAAACGCTTCTGGAATCCATTCACACGGCAATTGAACTTGACATAGGTCGCCGCCAGGCGCGCCAGGCCAATGCCATCCTGCAGGAACGCTACAAGTCGCTCACCCCCAGGGAGCAGCAGGTCTTGCCCCTGATCGTGAGCGGGCTGATGAATAAGCAGGGTGCAGCAGAGCTTGGGATCAGCAACATCACGTTCCAGATCCACCGAGGTAACATCATGCGGAAAATGAAGGCGAAATCCTTTGCAGACCTGGTGCGTGCTGCTGCAGAACTTCGGGTGCCGGTCTCGCATTCACGAGATGGGGTCTAAATGTCAGCAGCGCAACCGGCAGTGATTGCGGTAGTAGACGACGACCGGCGGCTCCTCCAGTCCCTGGGCCGGCTGCTTGAGGCCTCCGACTATTCGGTCTGCCTGTTTGGCTCGGGCAGGGCCCTGCTTGAATATGCCAGCATTGCCGAGTTCAGCTGTCTGGTTACCGACTTGAGCATGCCCGACATGGATGGTTTTGAGCTGCAGGAGATCGTCCGGCCCCGCGCGCCCGGCCTGCCCGTCATTTTCATAACCGGCCGTGACGAGCCCAAGGATGCCATGCTGGCCAAGGCCAGCCAGTGTCATGCTTTCTTTCGCAAGCCCTTTGATGCGCAGGCTTTTCTGGACAGTGTCGCGGAGGCTGTGCGGCGACGCGCTATCGCAGACGGCCGACTGGTCAGGCCGGAAGAATAAGGGTGAAGGCTGTTTTGCCGGGGATGGATGTGACCGATAACTGACCCCCATGCCTTTCGACGACCGACCTGCTGATCGACAGGCCCATGCCGATGCCCTGGTCCTTGGTGGTAAACAGCGGTTCGAATATCACCTTTGTGTCGGCGATGCCCACACCCCTATCGACAATCTCGATACTGACCTGGCGCTCGAGCTCGATAGTGCTGATCGTGAGCAGGCGCTGCTCCAGGGGGTTTCCAGCCATCGCCTCAAGCCCGTTGCGGACGAGATTGACCAGCACCTGCTGGATTTGCACCCGATCGATCGATATCGGGCGCATCGCGCCCGCCAGGTTCAGGTCGATTTTGCTTTTGCAATGCTCGATCTCGTTCTTCATCAGGTGAATGACTTCCAGAACGACCTCGTTGACATTGGCCGGGGCCGGTATTCTGGCTGACGATTTGAAAAGCGAACGAATTCGGTTGACGATTTCCGACGCCGTTTCCGCATGCATGATCGTTTCAATGGCCGCTTCACGTGCCTTGATGACGTTGGGGACCTCGTGGGAAAGCCATTGCTCGCAGGCCTTTGCGTCTGCGACGATTGCCGCCAGAGGCTGGTTCACTTCATTGGCGATGGAGGCAGACAGTTCTGCCAGGCTGGCCCCCTGCGCTGCTCGGGAGAGTTGCTCTTGCGCGAGGCGGAGATTTTCCTGCGCCTGGATCTCGTCGTCCACATCGAGATTGACGCCATACCACTCGATGACGGTCCCGTCGCTATCGCGGAGCGGCTCGATCCGGCCCTCTATCCAACCATAGCTGCCGTCTATCCGCGCCTTGCGGTAGCGCTTTCTGAAGGGCACGCCCGTGGTAAACGAGTGCTGCATTGCCTGCTCGACTTCGGCTTTGTCATCCTTGTGCACCACCGCCCGCACAATCGATCCCCGTCGATCGTCGCCCACCCTGCCGAAGTCATCCAGCTCATAGCCATGCCGATCGCGGAAGCGCTCATTTGCATAGACAGGCTCGCCGCTGGCCGTGGTGCGGAAGAGCATGACCGGCACCGTATCGATCACCCGCTGCAGGTGCTGCTTGCTGTTTCGCAGCGCCTCAATCGCATTGACCTCCTCGTCAATGTCGAAGGATATGCCATACCAGCGGACAATGCCGCCGGCTTCGTCCCGCAATGGCGCAACCCTGTTGTCGAGCCAGCGAAACTGACCGTCCCGTCGACGGAGCCGGAATTTGAGTCGAAACGGCTGCACGGTTTCAAAGGCGTTCATGAAGGCCGCCGCGGCAGGCTGAAGATCGTCCGGATGATAGAGATCCTCGAACAACCGTTGCCGCTGACTGGCTTCAAGCTGAAAGACCGCATTGTGGTCGATCCCCAGCCAATCGGCACACTGCTTGTTGATGTAGAAAAGGCCGCCATCGGGCCCGAGCAGCCAGATCTGGGCCGGCACGGTATCGAGGATCCGTCTGAGTTCCAGTTCGCTTTGCCGCAGCTGTTCGAAAGCACGCATTTCCACATCGATGTCGAGATCGACGCCATACCAGCCCTCGATCTGCCCCTGTCGGCCCTTTTGTGCGCCGAACCTGCCATCGACCCAGCGATATTCCCCGTCACGGAAGCGCTGTCGATATTTCAGGGCAAAGCCGCTGCCAGTGCGAAACGCTCGCTCGAATGCTGCGGCAACCATGTCGCTATCGGCGGGATGAACGACCTTTTTGACCCCACGGGGAAGGTCGGACATCAGCCGCCCCAATTCCCTCACCGGAATGCCCAGCCACTCGATCAGCGCCTTGTTGACATGGGTTACCCTTCCCGTGGTGCTGGTGCTCCAGATAAGGGCAGGAACCGCATCGGCGACCTCCCGCAGGGCGGTCTCATCGCGCCGTTCTGCAGTGTCCGGAAGGGTTTGATGCGGCGCCATATGCGCCTGGTTGATCGAGGCCATGACCGTGGTGACCAGCCAGGTCGCCACGCTGGCACCGACAATGCCGCCGACCTCGGCGCCGTCCAGGGCAAGAGCCTCATAGGCCAGGGCCAGCAACAAAGTCACCGACAGCACCAGCGCCAGACCAAGCCGCCAGCCAAAGGCAAGCGTGCCAGCCAGGACAGAGACAATGAGCAGGTTTGGTTCATTGAGGAGCCAGGCCAGAATGACGGCGACGCCCGCCACCAGCACCGCCACCGCCGATCTTTGTGCTTGCAGCCAATGAAACATCGATACCATCCCAAAACAGCAAGACGTTAGCGAGAAATCCCTCGCCTGAATATCGGCATCAGCCATGGCTGCTGATAGATTGAGTGAGAAACATGGCATCCCCGCGACCTTGATCCATGGCGATGGCGAGGGTGCCGGCAACGTCGAAAGTTCGCCATATTGCGCGCTTACCCACGTCAGGGTATCAAATGGGCTGGTCGACATCTTATGCGCCGCTTGCCTCTGCCGATTGCAAACCCCATTCGTTCCGGACGCGGAATGGTCGGTCGCGGCGCGAGCAGACGCTGAGCTCAGCGGAAGTTGTCCCAATAGTGCAAGGATGCCCTTGGTGGTTCAGTGGTCGCACGCGCGCAGACACCTTCTCGCCATCATCGTGGCGGGCGCGTCCCTACTGACGGTTCTTGTCTTTCAGGCGCCTTCCTTCCTGTTGCTGGCCGTCGCCGCGACCACCCTGGCTTTTGGCTGGCTGGTCGGCCTGGGCGCGGCCGTGATCGTCAGTCTCCTTGCCGCGGTCTTTCCTGTTGTCGGCGGCAATCTCGGCATCGCCGCGGCGAGCGGTCTGGCTTTGTCACTGGCTGCCATGGGTGCCTGGCTTGTCACGGCCTTATTCGGCCAGAGCATTGGCCCAGGGCCTGAACTGCCCGATAGCGGCGCCGCCGGGATCAAGGAAAGCGACGCCTATCTGCGTCAGCTGATCGACGCGGTCCCGGCGCAAATCTGGACGGCTGACGCGACCGGCGCGCCCACCCATGTGAACATGGCCTTGGTCAACTGGTCTGGCTTGAGCATGGAAGACCTGCGCAAGGGCGATACGGGGGCCTTGGCCACGGCCATCCATCGGGCCATCCACCCCGATGACCAGCATGATGTGGCGTCAATACTCACCGAGGCCTTTCGTTCGGGCAATGCCTTTGCCCTGAAGTACCGCCAACGCCGCAGCGATGGTGCCTACCGCTGGATTGACGGACGGGCCGGTCCGCTTCGGGCCGCCGACGGCACGATCAAGCAGTGGTATGGAGTGTGCCTCGACATCGACGATCACGTGCGGGCCCATGAAAGCCTCTATGAGCGCGAACGCGAACTTCGTCACGTAGTGGATACCGTCCCCGCCCTGATCTGGCTGCTGACGCCCGAAGGCGAGACACTGCATTTCAACCGGCAGATGGCGGACTGGGTAGGCGTCATCCCCGATGCGCTGCGGGGCATGCAGTCCGGCGGCTGCGAGCTCTCCATCGGATCGCTGATCCACCCTGATGATCGGATGCGCGCTGAGGCGGCCTTTTCCAGGTCCATGGAGACGGGGGAATCCCTGCATATACGCGCCCGCCTGCGCCGCAAGGACGGCGAATATCGTTGGGTCGAATCCCGGATTGCGCCGCTGCGCGATGACGCCGGCGGGATCGTGCGGTGGTATGGCGTCTCCTTTGAAATCGAGGATGAAGTGCGCGCCGTCGAGGCTTTGCGGGAGAGCGAGCAATATCTCCGCCAGGTCATTGATACCGTGCCGGTGGTGGTATTCCGCGCGACGGGCCATGGAAAGCCGGTCTATGCCAATCGGCGTATCAAGGAGTTCCACGGCTTCCAGCACGACAATCTCGATGATCCGGACAGTCCCGAATTCGAAGGCGCCGTGCGGCTGCTGGTTCACCCCGATGATCGCGCAGAGGTGGAGCGGGATCTCATGCATGCCTTCACGACGGGCAATCCATTCAGGAAGCGCTATCGCCAGCGGCGCGTCGATGGCAGCTTTCGCTGGATCGAGGGGCGCATGGAACCCCTGCGTGACGACGCCGGCGCCATTCTGGAATGGTATGGCGTCAATCTCGACGTGGATGACGAGGTCAACGCCCAGGAAGACCTGCTGCGGGCCCAGGAGAAGCTGGTAAAGGCGTCGCATGCCGCCAGCCTGACCGAGCTCTCGGCCTCGATTGCCCATGAGATCAACCAGCCGCTCGCTGCCATTTCCGCCAATGCCAGGGCCTGCCTCCAATGGCTGATGCACGAGCCTCCCAACCTGAGCCGGGCGCGGGAGACGGCCAATGCCATGATTGGCGACGCCGAGGCGGCCGCCAATATCGTCAGCCGGGTGCGCGCCCTGTTCAACGCCACCTCCACCGTCACCGCGCCGCACAATGTCAACGATATCGTTGTCGAAGTCTGCCGCCTGATGGCCAGCGAGATCGCTCGCCGTGGGGCAAAGGTTGAGCGGGAGCTCTCTGCGGGCCCGCACAATGTGCCCATTGACCGCGTGCAGATCCAGCAGGTTCTGGTGAACCTGATCCGCAATGGGCTCGAGGCAATGGAGAGCGTGCCGCTGCCGCAGCGCGTCATCAATATTCGCTCGCTCGAGCTCGACAATGGCGACATCAGGATAGACATTTGCGATGCCGGGCCGGGAATTGACGATCCGCAGCGCATCTTCGAGCCCTTTTTCACCACCAAGACAGACGGCCTTGGCATGGGCCTGTCCATCTGCAAGTCAATCATCGAGGCCCATAGCGGCAGGCTTCTGGCAGTCTCGGATGCGGGCCGGACGACCTTCAGCTTCGTGCTGCCATCCAATCCGGCAAAGCCCGTCGCCCGCCGGGGCGCCCGGTCGACCTAGTCGCGGACCTGCCGGGTTGCCGCGAATGGGGGGCTGGCCCCAAGGGGCGCTTTGCGCCATTGCCTGCGGTCGCCGCGCGAGGGGCCTGCGTAACCACCTTTGAGCGCTGGATTCGCTTACCGAGCCCGGTCTTGCGCGATCCGCTCCGGTCGGCGCCGCCTTTACCCGCCTGAAGTCGCCCCTCCATTTTCGCAAATGACGGAAACAGCCCGATTGTCCAAGACGCCCATGGCCAAGGGCGGCAAGAGCTCTGGAGCGCAGCGGACCGCCGCTGCCGGGCCGAACCGCACGGGCGGAGCAGGCACTGCCGACACTGCGCCGGATGCGTGCCACCCCCAGGCGTGATGCAGCCGTCCGATTGGATGCAATGCGCGCCTGGCTCGGAGCCCCGTTACGAAAGGTCTGGCGGAAGTTTCCTCATGGCGTCGATCGACAAGAACAATGGCAATCGCGCGATGCTGGACCGCAACGGACATGGCGTTCAGCAATTGGGCGATATGCTGTCATTTGCCGTTTACACGGCCGACCACGTCTTCGGGCAGCTCTATCGACGCGTTCTCGAAACGACTGGCCTGACCTATCCGCAATATCTGGTCATGGTTGCCCTCTGGGACCGGGACGGCCTGCGGGTAAAGGATATTGGCGAGGCCCTGTTCCTTGATTCCGGCACCCTGACGCCCTTGCTGAAGCGCCTGGAACGGGCAGGCTTCATCACGCGGGCACGCAGCCACCGCGACCAGCGCGAACTTTTGATCCGCCTCACCCCATCTGGTAACGCGCTGCGAGATCATGCGGCAGCCATTGCCGTCAGCATTGACCAGGCGCTGGGTCTGGACCCGACGGCAATCCAGCAGTTGCAGGGGGCGGTGAACGACCTTCGCGACAGGATTGCCAGAACGATATCTGAGCGATAGGCGCCAAACGCCCGTGTCTGCCTGGCCATGCTTGCCCTCCGCCGACGGGCGGCCCGCGCCTGACAGCAACCGCGCCTGGTGGCGACATCCTGCAAGAATAGCCCCGCTTGGCGTGGCAATCTCCGCCGGAGGCGCGGCATTGGACAAGACCAGCGGCATCGATGCAGCAAATGTGCAATACACAAAAACATGAAGTCCTCACGTCCCACGGTCTTGTTGCAGTAGAGACGCGAGGGGAGGGCTATCCCGTATTGTTCATTCATGGCAATTCGGGCTGCCGCCAGTATTTTCGCAAGCAGATGGGCTCTCCCCTCTTTGCGGGATGTCGGCTGATTGCCTTTGACCTTCCCGGACATGGCGAGTCCGCCGATGCAACGGACCCGCAGAGAACCTATACACGGTCCGGCCTTGCCGATCTGACGATGGAACTGCTGCATCTGCTGGGTGTCGATAACGCCGCCATTGTCGGCCATTCGCTTGGTGGAGAGGTCGCGATCGAGCTGCTTGGAAAGTCCACAATTCCCGCCGGGATATTTCTGATGGGCACCGCGGCCAGTGGCGCAAATAGGGCTGACGCCTTTCGCAGAAACCCCGTCAATGCGCTGGCATCTCGGCCGGATCTGACTGAAACGGAGGCTCAGCAGCTGGCCGTCACCCTCTTTGGCGACGATTTTGAGCCCTTCATGCTGTCGGCAATTCTGCGGACCGACCCTTTGTTCCGACGCACCCTGTTCGCTGCAGCCAGAAATGGGCGGCGACCAAGCCAGCGCGACATTCTGATCTCGACCAGAATCCCAACGGCAATAGTGAATGGCGAAAACGACGATCTCGTCGATCGGAAATATATCGAGGGCATCCCCTACGGCAATCTCTGGCATGACAAGTGCTTTAGAATACCGTTCACCTGCCACTTCGTGTTCTGGCAGTCATCCTCAATCGTCAATACGATACTGGCTGAATTTCTACGCGAGCTTGAACTGGCCAGGAGATACGGCTTTTCTCATGGTTGTTGAATAGGGGCAGGGCGCCTTGGCGGTGCGCACCGGCCTTCGCGCTTGGAATATTGGCTCAAGGCCATTCCCCTCGCGCAAATGCCGCCAAATCCTCAGCCGCCCTCTCGGCTGGCATGCGGACATCCCAGCTCACGCGCAATTGACATCCCGAAATTTGATAGATTTGATAAAAACGTTGCATATTGAAAATTATCCGCTAGGTAGGTCGCGTAGCAAAGTTTAGCGAGGTGATCCCATGCGGTCCGTTCCGCACCAAACCCGGTCTGGCGGCCTGGCCGTCAAGCCAGGTCACGGCTCCGAGGATTTCGATTTCATCATTTGTGGCGCCGGCTCGAGCGGCTCCGTCGTTGCGGCGCGGCTGGCCGAATCCGGTCAAGCGCGGGTCCTGCTGCTCGAGGCCGGGGGCGACGATGCAGCAGATAGCGTCCGGGAGCCGGCGCAATGGCCGCTCAATCTGGGCTCGTCCCGCGATTGGGGGTTTGTCGGACAGCCCGCCCCGGGCCTCGATGGGCGCCGGCTGCCCTTGAGCATGGGTAAGGGGCTGGGCGGCGGCTCAAGCATCAATGTCATGGTCTGGGCCAGGGGGCACAAGGAGGATTGGAACCACTTTGCCGCCGAATCCGGCGACGAGGCCTGGGGCTACCAGTCAGTGCTCGGCTACTATCGCCGCATCGAGGATTGGCGCGGATTGCCTGATCCCGTTCGCCGGGGCGCCGGGGGGCCGGCCTATGTGGCTCAGCCCGCAGCGCCGCAGCCTGCTGCCCATGCCCTGCTCTATGCCGCCGAGGCAGTCGGCATTCCCATTTTCGACAGCGCCAATGGCGCGATGATGGAAGGCAGCGGCGGCGGCGCCATTGCCGATCTGCGTATCCGCGATGGCAAGCGGCAATCGGTTTTCCAGTCCTATGTCGCGCCCCTTTCCGCCAGGGCCAACCTCACCATCATGACGGGTGCCCTGGTGTCGCGGCTGCTGTTCGATGGCAAGCGGGTAACGGGTGTCGAGGTTGTGCTGGACGGCCGGCGCCGGCAGTTCAGGGCGCATGCCGAGACTATTCTCTCGCTGGGAGCCGTCCACACACCCAAGGTTCTCATGCAGTCCGGCATCGGGCCTGCGGACGAACTCTCGACCCATGCCATTCCGGTCATTCAGCACCTGCCCGGTGTCGGCCGCAATCACCAGGACCATATCGCCTTCGGCTGCACCTGGGCCTATCGCAAGCCTGAAGCCGTCGGTGGGGGAGGATGCGAAGCCAATATCTACTGGAAGAGCGACTCCCGCCTTGGCCAGCCCGATCTCCTGCAGTGCCAGCTGGAATTTGCCGTGCCGGCGCCCGCCGAAGCCGGTCTGGAAACGCCCGAACATGGCTGGACGATGTTTGCCGGCCTGGCACAGCCGAAAAGCCGCGGTCGGCTCAGGCTTTCCGGGGCGGGGATAGACGATCCGATCCTGATCGAGCCCAATTCACTGAGCGAGCCGGAGGACCTGTCTGCCGCCATTGCGGCGGTCGAACTGAGCCGCGAGATGGGCAACAGCGCGTCCTTCGCTCCCCTGGTAACGGGTGAGACGGCACCGGGCGCGCGGGACCGCAAGGGCCTGGCCGAGTTTATCCGCCGGTCGGCGGTCACCTATTGGCATCAGGCTTGCACGGCCAAAATGGGCCGTGACAGCATGTCGGTCGTCGACCACCAGCTCAAGGTCTATGGCATCGACGGGCTGCGCATTGCCGACGCCTCGATCATGCCGCGGATCACGACCGGAAACCTCATGGCGCCCTGCGTGGTGATCGGCGAAAGGGCCGCGGATCTGATCCGCGCTCAGCACAGCTTCTGAAGCGGCCCATGTCTGCGAAATGAGGCGCAGAAGAGTGTTTCGCCATCGGCAAACGGCAGCGCGCGGCGGTTCACGCCGTCCGCGCCTGCAATCTGCAAGCCGGATTGGCCCGGCTGCAGCATGCTTACGCCAGGCGCACAGCCCCGCACCCTATTCTAATCGATTTCGTGATCTCAAAAGGAACCAGAGCATCATGTTGGACAGCCGAACTGTTCCTGTCGTTGCATCAGCTGATCTTGAAGCCGATATCCACGGCACCTTCGCGCGATATCGTCCATCCTGTCCCTTCATCGCGCTGGATACCGGCGGCTATGTGGTCCTGCGCCACGACGATGTCCGTCGCCTGCTCGATGATCCGCGGCTGCAAGCAACCGAAACCGCCATGCCGGCGCAGGCGGGCATAAGTCAGGGTGAGCTATACGACATTTTCGCGCTTGGCATGCTGACGGCCAATGGCGCGGTCCATGCTCGCCGGCGGTCAGCCCTTTCCAGGACGCTGGCAAACCAGCTCATTGAACAGTTTCGCCGGCATTTTCGGCAGGCAGCCTTCGCCCTGCTGGACGAGTGCTACGACAATGGCCGGCTTGAGCTCGCCTCCGGCTATGCAGCCAGGCTCCCGATCCTGGCTCTTGCCGGGCTCCTCGACATACCCGGGGGCGACGTTCCGTCATTCATGCGGGATGTCTATGAAATGAACGAGTTCTTCAGGCCGCATGCAACGGCAGACTCGGTCGCCAGCGCCGAGAGTGCAACCAACCGGCTTCGGCTTTATCTGGACCGCCTTCTGGTGGAGGCGGAGACAGGCCCAGCACCGGGTTTTCTCCGCGATTATCTCCGCAATGTCGAGCAGGACGGACTATCGAGGGGTGAAGCCCTCATGCAGATCATCCAGCTCATCATTGGCGGCACGGAGTCCGTTCGAACCGCCTTGGTCTCCCAAGCCGTCAATCTGCGGGCGCATGGCGAGCAATGGCAGGCTGTCTGCGACGACCCGGCCCTGGTGCCAGACGCCGTTGCCGAGGGCCTGCGCTTTGAGCCGGGCATTGCCGGTGTCGTCCGCGTCTCGGCTGCGGACATCGAAATTGACGGATGGACGCTGCCTGCCGGGCAGCTGGTCATCCTGTCTTTCATCTCCGCGCTGCGCGACGAGCGGATATTCGCTCGCGCCGACAGTTTCGACATTTCTCGGTCCAACCTGAACATGTCGCGCCTGGCTTTCGGTGGCGGTGCGCACCGATGTGTGGCCGATGCCCTGGGACGAGCCGAACTCGAAGAAGGCCTCTCGGTACTGGTCGAGCGCCTCCCGACGCTGCAGCTCGATGCGCCATCGGCATTTCATGGCCATGTCTTCGTCCGCAGCACCAGCCAATGCTGGGTGACTTGGCAGCCCTGACTAACGCGTTCGGCCATCAGCCGGCCGCCCGAGCCGGCAATGGCCGAACCATCGGATTAACGGAGTATCTTAGTTCCATGCGCGTTCTAATCATCGGCGCCGGCATTGCCGGCCTGGCAGCCCGGCGAGCACTGCTGCAGCGCGGCTTTGCCGTCAAAGTGGTCGAGCGAAATCGTTCTGCCGGGGCTGGCGGAGCGGGCCTGTTCCTGCCGGGAAATGGTGTCAGGGCCCTGCGTGACCTGGGTCTTGACGAGGAATTTCTCGAGCGGTCGCATGCCGTCAACGCCCAGTACTTTCATGACGAGCGCGGGCGCCTGCTCAATGCGGTCGATACCAATCGCTACTGGAACGACGTCGCGCCCTGCCGGGCAATTAAGAGGTCGGATCTCTGGGATCTGCTGGGCAGCGGCATGGATTCGGACGATATCGAATTCCGCCAGATCACCGATATCGTCAACGACAACCATTCCTGCCGCGTCTGTTTCGATGACGGCGGGATGGAATCCTTTGATCTGGTCGTCGGCGCGGACGGGGTGAATTCTACCCTGCGGCGCCTTGTCTTTCCCGAGGCGCCGCCGCCCGAATATGTGGGCAATGTCTGTTGGCGTTTCATCGTTTCCAATACCTGCAATATCCGGGAATGGTCGGTCATGCTGGGAGCCAATCGCAGCCTGCTTGCGAAACCGATCTCGGCGACCGAGCTTTATGTCTATGCCGACATCTCGGTCGAGGCGGCGCGCACCAAGGACTATTCCTTTGAGACGCCTTTGCTGCCGCTGTTTGCGGACATTGCCGGCCCGCTTCGACCCGCTCTCGCACTCGCCGCCACGGCTGACATCCACTTTGGTGAGCTGGTCCGGCTGAAATTGCCAAAGTGGCACAAGGGCCGCGCCGTCCTCATTGGTGATGCCGCCCATGCATCGCCGCCAAGCATGGCGGAGGGCGCCTGCCTGGCTATCGAGGATGGCATCGTTCTCGCCGATGAACTGGCCGCCAACCCGACCGTGGGCATGGCATTGATCCGGTACCAGGACAGGCAGATGCCGCGCGCCGACTGGGTGCATCGTCAATGTGCCGCCCGCGACAAGATGCGCCGCTTGCCGCCGGCGCTCAGAAATGCGCTTCTGCGCCTGGCCGGCACCGCCCTCTATCGCAATTCCTATAGCCGGCTCAAAAAGCCCCTTTGATGCCGAGCCGGCCGGCAGGCTCGTCTGGCTCTGCCCCCTCGGCGCCCCCATGTCGCATCTGCCATTTCTTGCAAATCTAGCAGTTTTTTACTATATGTTGCCTGCAAAGGTAGGCGACAACGTGAAAGATGTTTTGACGACAGCAAAGGCCGCCCAGTTGTTGGGAGTATCGACCCGAACGGCTCAGCTCTGGGTGGAAAGTGGCCAATTGCCCTCTTGGAAGACACCGGGTGGACATCGGCGAATACCGCGTCAGGCGGTTGTCGACCTGATCGAAGTGCCGAGCCACAAGGCGCCTGTCGTTCGCGCGCATGCGATCATCCTGTCCGGCCAGGGCCGGGGCGAGGCATGGCGCCTTGTCGGGCTGCCCGCCCTGGGCCTGGTGGTCGATGTCTCGGAAGATATCAGCACGATCCGCGCATGGCTCGCGGCCATCCCCCCCATGCTCATCATCATTGAAGAGGCGGAAGAGGACGAGCGCCGCAAGCTGGTCGCATCGCTTGAACGCGATGCCCGATTTGGCAAGACGACAATTGTCAGCTCGACCGCTCGCAATGCCGCAGACCCGCTCGCCGTCGGCGCCAATCGCCTGCGCACCAAAATGCTGCCCGATGTCACGGCTGCCGCAGCGATGATTGCTCGCTATCTGCTGTCTACGGGCAGCGCGGTGATGGAGCCGGCCGCCTTCCGCGTGCCGTGGAATGAGCCGGCGCGGCTGGAGGCCGTGGCGCGCTCGGGCCTGGTCGGCTCGGCGCCCGATATTGCCTTTGACCGCCTGGTTCGATTGGCAGCGCATGCCACCAGCGCCCCCATTGCCATGTTCACGCTGATTACCCGGACAGAACAGTGGTTCAAGTCCCGCCTGGGCTTTGACGGAGAGGCCACGCCGCGGGACTGGGCATTCTGCAATGAGACGCTTGTCGCCAACGAGTTCACGCTGCTCGAAGACCTGACCAGACACGACAACCTGGCGCAAAATCCGACGCTGTCGCAACCGCATGGCTTCCGCTTTTACGCCGGTGCCCCGGTTCGCGATCCGCTCGGCTTTGTCCTGGGCTCGATCTGCGTCATTGACCGCGTGCCCAGAACGCTCAGCCCATCCGAGCGCGAGGCCATGCTGACAATAGCCGATGCGGCATCCACTCTCATCCACGCCCGGGTTCTGCAGCACGAGCTGGACGATATGCGCGAGCGCGGACACTAGGCGAACCGCCTGGCGTTATCGGCCGCCGGCCCATGCCATCGCAGAGGCGCCGGGTCTATCCCGGCGCCTCTGCTCGGCTCAGCGCTTGCTACTAGTTGGCAGTCGCATTGGCGTCGGCCCAGCTCTTGACCAGCTCGTCATAATTGACGGTCATCGGCTGGTCCTTCTCCTGGGCAATCGCCAGCTGCGGGGCCAGGTTGCCCTTGGCGACGGCATCGGCATTCCAATAGGCCAGATCATGCTCTTCGGCCAGTTTGGGGCCGATATCGCCCTGCACACCGGCGCGTTCGAGACGCTCCAGCACGCTTTCCTGCTCGGCGCATAGCGAGTCCATGGCTTCCTGCGCGGTCTTGGCGCCCGAAGAGGCATCGCCGATCGCCTGCCACCACAGCTGAGCCAGCTTGGGATAGTCCGGCACATTGGTGCCGGTGGGCGACCATTGCACGCGTGCCGGCGAGCGATAGAACTCGATCAGGCCACCCAGTTCGGGCGCGCGGTCGGTAAAGCTCTGGTGCCGGATCGTCGATTCACGGGCGAAGGTGAGGCCCACATGGGACTTCTTGACGTCGACCGTCATGGAGGTGACGAACTGCGCATAGAGCCAGGCGGCCTGGGCGCGATCGACCGGGGTCGATTTCAGCAGTGTCCAGCTGCCCACGTCCTGATAGCCCAGCTTCATGCCCTCCTGCCAGTAGACGCCATGCGGGGAGGGGGCCATGCGCCACTTTGGCGTGCCGTCCTCGTTCATCACCGGCAGGCCTTCCTTGACCATGTCGGCAGTAAAGGCGGTGTACCAGAAGATCTGCTGGGCGATCGCCCCCTGGGCCGGCACCGGGCCGGATTCGGAGAAGGTCATGCCGGCAGCTTCAGGCGGCGCATAATCCTTGAGCCAGTCGATGGCTTTCTGGATGGCATAGACCGAGGCCGGGCCATTGGTATCGCCGCCGCGCGCCACGCAGGAGCCGACCGGGCGGGAATTCTCGTCCACCTTGATGCCCCATTCGTCGACCGGCAGACCGTTGGGAATGCCCTTGTCGCCATTGCCGGCCATGGACAGCCAGGCATCGGTGAAGCGCCAGCCCAGCGAGGGATCCTTCTTGCCATAGTCCATATGGCCATAGACCGCCTGGCCATCGATCTCGCGACCGGTGAAGAACTTGGCAATGTCCTCATAGGCACTCCAGTTGACCGGCACGCCGAGGTCGTAGCCATACTCGGCCTTGAAGTCTTCCTGGTTCTTGGGGTCGTTGAACCAATCGTAGCGGAACCAGTAGAGGTTGGCGAACTGCTGGTCGGGCAGCTGATAGAGATCGCCATCCGGCGCCGTCGTGAAGGAGGTGCCGATGAAGTCGTCGATGCCGATATTGGGATTGGTGACGGCGGCGCCTTCCCCGGCCATCCAGTCGGTCAGGCTGCGGGCCTGCTGGTAGCGCCAATGCGTACCGATCAGGTCGCTGTCATTGATATAGGCGTCATAGATATTCTCGCCCGACTGCATCTGCGTCTGCAGCTTTTCCACCACGTCGCCTTCGCCTATCAGGTCATGGGTGACCTTGATGCCGGTAAGGGCCGTAAAGGCCGGCGCCAGCACCTTGGACTCATATTCGTGCGTGGTGATGGTTTCGGAAACAACCTTGATGTCCATGCCCGCATAGGGGGCGGCCGCGTCCATGAACCACTTGAGCTCGGCTTCCTGGTCGGCGCGCGACAGCGCCGACAATTCGCCGATTTCGCTGTCGAGGAACTTGATGCCCTCGTCCATGCTTTGCGCCCATGCCGGGCTGGCGGCGAGCAGCAAGACAAATGCTGTCGTCGATGTTAGTAGGTGCCGTCGCATAATAGATCCTCCCTGGATTTCCATTGCGATTTGGGAGTAGCCGTCTGATCCACGGCTGCTCCCAGCCTTAACTCCCCCTAGACAAAGCGGAATACGCACACTGCGTAGACCACCGATAGGGCGAGACTCCACCACAGCTCGGGACCAACAAGGCCGAGCCAGGCAAGATTGATGAACGCGCTGCCCAGCAGCGAGATGAAAAGCCGGTCGCCGCGCGTGGTTTCAAAGCGCAGGATGCCGACGCGCGGGCTGCCGCCGGGCGCGCGATATTCCCACAATGCCATGCCCGCAAGCAGGGCGAAGATGACCCCGAAAAAGGTCGCCGTCGGCCAGGTCCAGGCCATCCACGAAAAGTCCATGACCGCCTCCTAAACCCGCCCAAGGGCAAAGCCCTTGGCGATGTAATTGCGCACGAAATAGATCACCAGCGCCCCCGGGATGATGGTCAGCACCCCGGCTGCGGCCAGCACGCCCCAATCCATGCCCGAGGCCGAGACAGTGCGGGTCATGATGGCCGAAATCGGCTTGGCATCGGTGGTGGTCAGCGTCCGGGCCAGCAGCAGTTCGACCCAGGAAAACATGAAGCAGAAGAAGGCGGCCACGCCGATGCCCG
This sequence comes from uncultured Devosia sp., assembly GCA_963975335.1. Lineage (GTDB taxonomy): Bacteria > Pseudomonadota > Alphaproteobacteria > Rhizobiales > Devosiaceae > Devosia. The sequence goes on from CAXBHD010000006.1 coordinate 23,790, forward strand.
AGGCAATCAGCGGCATGAAGATCTTCACAAAGAAGCGCGGGAAGGAGTAGCCGTCGATATAGGCGGTCTCGTCGATTTCCTTGGGCACGCCGCTCATGAAGCCCTCGAGGATCCAGACCGCCAGGGGCACGTTGAACAGGCAATGGGCCAGCGCCACGGCGATATGGGTGTCGATGAGCCCGAAGGCCGAATAGAGCTGGAAGAAGGGCAGGGCGAACACGGCGGGCGGCGCCATGCGATTGGTCAGCAGCCAGAAGAACAGGTGCTTGTCGCCCACAAAGCGGTAGCGCGAAAAGGCATAGGCGGCCGGCAGGGCGACGGCCAGCGAGATCACCGTATTGAGCGCCACATAGATGATCGAGTTGATATAGCCCGAATACCAGGATGGATCGGTGAAGATCACCGCATAGTTGCGCAGGGTGAACTCGTTTGGCCACAGGGTGAAGGTCGAGGTGATTTCCTGGTTGGTCTTGAAGCTCATATTGGCCAGCCAGTAGATCGGCAGCAGCAGGAACAGGATATAGAGCGTCGGCACCAGCCAGCCCAGGCGCAGCGGGCGGCGGCTGTCGACGGCGGCAAGCCGTGCCGGGCCGGCGGCGGCAGCTGCGGTCGAGCCAAGGCCGGTGGCGGAGATGTCGCGATCGGTCATTGGCCCTTCTCCTGGCCCTGATTGGTCATCACGGTGTAAAATACCCAGCTCAGCGAGAGGACGATGAGGAAATAGACCAGCGACATGGCGGCCGCCGGGCCGACATCGAATTGCCCAATGGCCATCTTGACCAGGTCGATGGAAAGGAAGGTGGTCTCGTTGCCGGGGCCGCCTCCGGTGACGACGAAGGGCTCGGTATAGATCATGAAGCTGTCCATGAAGCGCAGCAGCACGGCGATCAGCAGCACGCGACCCATCTTGGGCAGCTGGATATAGCGAAACACGCCCCAGCGCGACGCCCCATCGATCCGGGCGGCCTGGTAATAGGCGTCGGGGATGGACACCAGCCCGGCATAGCACAGCAGCACGACGAGGCTGGTCCAGTGCCACACATCCATCACGATAATGGTGAGCCAGGCATCGACGGGGTCCTGCACATAATTGTAGTCCACCCCCATTGCCGCGAGGCTATGCCCGAGCAGGCCGATATCGACACGGCCGAATACCTGCCAGATCGTGCCGACCACGTTCCACGGGATCAGCAGCGGCAGGGCCATCAGGACCAGGCAGACCGGCACGCCCCAGCCCTTTTTGGGCATGTTGAGCGCGATATAGATGCCCAGCGGAATCTCGATGGCGAGAATGATCGCCGAAAAGATCAGGTTGCGCCCCAGCGCATTCCAGAAGCGGTCTGACTCCAGCACATCCTGGAACCATTCCAGCCCGGCCCAGAAGAACTGGTTGTTGCCGAACGTGTCCTGCACGGAATAGTTGACCACCGTCATCAGCGGGATAATGGCCGAAAAGGCCACCAGCACCAGCACGGGCAGCACCAGGAACCAGGCCTTGTTGTTGAATGTTCTGTCCATTTCTAGCCCCTCAGCGCCTGGCGCCAGGAATTGGCGTAGATATTGATGCCCCTGGGATCGAAGCTGACATGGGGATCGGCCGGTATCTCCCCGCCCTCGGGAATGATGGCGGCCAGTTCGCACCCCTCTATGCTGCCGCGCACGATCTTGTGGCGGCCGATATCCTCCACCGCGCGGACCTGCAGCGGCAGCCCCTCGCGGCCGATCCGCACATATTCGGGACGAATGCCGAGTTCGGTTCTGGCGCCGGCCACGGGGGCGGCGGCGCCGGGCAAGCTGATGCTCAGGCTGCCGAGCCGGGCAATGGCGCCCTCGATGGTCACCGGCAGGACATTCATGCCGGGCGAGCCGATGAAGTAGCCGACAAAGGTGTGGCTCGGCCGCTCGAACAGTTCGGCCGGCGTACCGATCTGCACGATTTCCCCCTCATACATCACCACCACGATATCGGCGAAGGTCAGGGCTTCGGTCTGGTCATGCGTCACATAGACCATGGTATGGCCGAACCGCCGGTGCAGTTCCCGCAGCTGGCTGCGCAACTGCCACTTCATGTGCGGATCGATCACCGTCAGCGGTTCGTCGAACAGGATGGCATTGACATCCGAGCGCACCAGGCCGCGCCCCAGCGAGATCTTCTGCTTCTGGTCGGCGGTGAGGCCGCGGGCGCGCATATGGGCACGCTCGGCCAGGCCGATAATCTCGAGCGTTTCGGTGACGCGCCGGGAGATGTCGGCTTCCGGCACATCGCGATTGCGCAGCGGGAAGGCCAGGTTGTCGTAGACCGTCATGGTGTCGTAGATGACCGGGAACTGGAACACCTGGGCGATGTTGCGGCGCTCGGTCGCCAGTTGCGTCACGTCGACTCCGTCGAAAAGCACGCGGCCGCGCGAAGGCTGCACCAGCCCCGAAATGATGTTGAGCAGGCTGGTCTTGCCACAGCCCGAGGGGCCGAGCAGGGCATAGGCACCGCCATCGTCAAAGCCGTGATGGACTTCCTTGAGCGCAAAATCCTCGTCCTTGACCGGGTTGGCCAGGTAGGAGTGGCGGATATGGTCGAGATCGATACGGGCCATCGTCGCCTCCTATGCCGCCAGCCGGACGGGGGCGGCCACCGAACGCCCCTGCCCATCGAATACCAGCAGCAGGCTTGGATCGAGGAAGACCTCGATCTGCTGGTCCACCACGAAGTTCTGCACGCCCGGCGTCAGCATCACCCAGCCGGCATCGGCGAAACGCAGATGCACGAAGCTCTCCGAGCCGGTGATCTCCATGGCGGTCACCGTGGCCTGCAGCCCGACCGCATCGGCATTGGGGCGCGTCAGGCTCAGATGATGGGGCTGGAAACCGATAGTATAGGCCGCCTCGGCCATGTCGCCCAGATGCCCAGGCACCGTAAACTGCAGCCCGCCATCGAGCACGAACTGGCCACCGGCCTTGCGCATGACGATGGTATTGAGCGGCGGATCGGAGAAAGTCTGCGCCGTGATCAGGTCGTCGGGGCGCCTGAATACCTCGATGGTCTTGCCGAACTGGGTCACCCGGCCTTGCGACAGCGTCGCCGTATTGCCGGCCAGCAGCAGGGCCTCGGAGGGCTCGGTGGTGGCATAGACGAAGATGGTGCCCGCTTCGGCAAAGATGCGCGGCAGCTCGGCGCGCAGCTCCTCGCGCAATTTGTAATCCAGATTGGCCAGGGGTTCATCGAGCAGGACCAGGCCGGCATCCTTGACGATGGCCCGGGCCAGGGCACAGCGCTGCTGCTGGCCGCCCGACAGGTTGAGGGGCATGCGCTGCAGATAGGGCGTGAGCTTCATCAGCGCCGCCGCCCGCTGCACCGCCGCGTCGATTGCCTGGCGGCTGGCGCCGGCAACCCGCATCGGCGACGCGATATTCTCATAGACCGTCATGCTGGGATAGTTGATGAACTGCTGGAACACCATGGCGACATCGCGCTTCTGCGGCGGCACGCCGGTGACATCGACGCCGTCGAACAGCACGCTGCCGCTGGTCGGCTTGTCGAGGCCGGCCATCAGGCGCATCAGGCTGGTCTTGCCAGACAGCGTCGGCCCCAGCAGCACATTGAGCGTGCCCCTTTCCAGTCGCAGCGAGACATTGTCGATATGGGTCTCGGCCCCGACCGTTTTCGTGATATTTCTCAGTTCCAGCACGGTCTTGGTCCTTCCTTAGCCAGCCAGCGCGGCGGGGCGCGCTTCCAGCGCCGAGAGAAACGCATCCAGTTCGGCAACCCTGATGGCGCTGCCCAGCAAGCCGCGCTTGGTGCGGCGCCACAGGATGTCGTCACTGGTCATCGCCCACTCCTGATCGACCAGATAGCGGACCTCGGCTTCGTAGAGATCGGCGCCGAAGTGACGGCCGAGATCGCCATATCCCCGTGCCACGCCCAGCATGATGCCCGCCCTGGTGCCATAGAGCCTGACAAGCCGCTGTGCATGGGCGCGATCGAGAAAGGGATATTGGTGCTTGAGGGCGGTCACGGCCGCCCCATAGCCGGCCGCCGGGAAATTGCCCCCTGGCAGATGGCTGCCGCGCGTCCAGGGCTTGCCCCGGGCGCCGATCTGGGTTTCCACCTGTTCCAGCACGGCCTCGGCAAGGCGGCGGAATGTGGTCAGCTTGCCGCCAAACACATTGATCAGCGGCGCCGCGCTGGCCCCGCCCGATGTCTTGAGCACGTAGTCGCGGGTGGCCTCCTGCGCCTTGCTGGTGCCGTCATCATAGAGCGGCCGCACCCCCGAATAGCTCCACACGATGTCATCGCGGCTTACCGGCTGGGCGAAATAGGCGCTGGCCGCCGCTGTCAGGTACTCGATTTCGCCATCGGTAATCGCGACTGCACGCGGATCGCCCTCATAGTCCTGATCGGTGGTGCCGATCAGCGTGAAATCGGTCTCATAGGGAATGGCGAAGATGATGCGGCCATCGGTATTCTGGAACATGTAGCAGCGGTCATGCTCATATAGCCGGCGCACCACGATATGGCTGCCCTGGACCAGCCGGACATGGCCGGCGCTATTGGCGCCCAGCGTGCCGGTCAGCACCTGGTCGACCCATGGACCGGCCGCATTCACCAGCAGCCGGGCGCTGACCGTTTCCACCTCGCCTCCATGCATGTCGCGCAGGGTGACTTCCCACAACGGCCCGACCTGCCGCGCCGAAACCACTGCCGTGCGGGTGCGCACCGTGGCGCCGCGGTCGGCGGCATCGCGGGCAGCCAGCACCACCATGCGCGCATCATCGACCCAGCAGTCGGAATATTCGAACGCCTTGGTATAGAGCGCCTGCAGCGGCTTGCCCGCCACATCGGTGCGCATGTCGAGCGTCCGCGTCGCCGGCAGCAGCTTGCGGCCGCCCAGGTGATCATAGATGAACAGGCCGAGCCGCAGCAGCCAGGCCGGCCGCAGCCCCTGGTGATGCGGCAGCACGATCCGCAGGGGCCAGATGATATGCGGTGCCGAGGTCCAGAGCACTTCGCGCTCGGTCAGTGCTTCCCGAACCAGCCGGAATTCATAATGCTCGAGATAGCGCAGGCCGCCATGAATGAGCTTGGTGGCCGCCGACGAGGTGCCGCTGGCCAGGTCGTTCATTTCGGCGAGCAGGACATCATAGCCGCGGCCCGCCGCGTCGCGGGCGATACCGCAACCATTGATCCCGCCTCCCACGATGACGATGTCACGAATCCGTGTCCCGTCCACGCCCTGTCCTCCGCCCGTTCCGCTCGCTGGTTATCCAGTCATATGGAACAGTCGAAAAGTAAGACGAACGAAAATCGAATGTCAATCGAAAGAAAATGCGCGCCCAAAACGCCCTAAAACGAAAGATGAAACCCGAAAACGCGCTATCGCTTCGGCACTGAATTCTCGATCATCCGCCCGTCTGCTTGCGCGCAAACCCGGCGGCTGCAAGCCTGCAGCTGCTTGTCTGCGGCACCTGTATCGACTTGAGAATGATCAGCAATCCGCACCCGGCTGCCCGATCGAACAGGCTGGATCGCGGCTCCGGAATGGCGTGAGGCGCCGGCGGCAGCATGGCCGGCGCCGCTTTCACTTCCCGCAAATCGAAATCGAGCCGCCCCCCCTTCGCAGCCATGGCAGCGGTTCCGCTGGCGGCATGATCCACCTTGCACGGTCCGCAGCGCCACTAGCGCAGGTATTGAATATGCGGCCTGCCGTGATGCGGCGACGGACCAATGCGCGCCTCGACGCGGAACACCGCGCGCAGCAGCTGCTCGGTCAGCACGTCCTCGGGAGTGCCCTCGGCCACGACGCGGCCTTTTTCCAGCACGACCAGATAGTCGCAGAACATGGCGGCGTGGTTGAGGTCATGTATGGCGATGATCGAGGTCAGCCCCAGGTCCGAGATCAGCCGCAGCAGGTCGATCTGGTGCTGGATATCGAGATGGTTGGTCGGTTCGTCGAGCAGGATTTCGGTCGGCGTCTGCGCCAGGGCGCGGGCAATGTGCACGCGCTGGCGTTCGCCGCCCGAAAGGCTCTGCCAGCTCTGCTGTTGCCGCGCGCTCATGCCGACACGCGCCAGGGCGCCATCGACGACCGCGTCATCCGCCTTGGTCCAGCCGCCCAGCGGCGAGTGATGCGGAATCCGGCCCAGCTTGATCACGTCCCGAACCCTGACATTGGACTCCGTATTGGCATGCTGTTCGACAAGCGCAACACGGCGGGCAATGGCACCGCGCGTCATCTGGCCAAGGTCCTTGCCATCGATGGTCACCCTGCCGGCATGGGCTTTGCGCAGGCCGGCAAGCAGCCGCAGCAGCGAGGATTTTCCCGAGCCATTGGGACCCAGCAGGCCCAGCATCTTGCCCGGCTGGGCCTTGAGCGAAACGTCATCGATGATGACGGAGGCCCCGATCTTCCAGGTTAGGTTTTCTGCCGTAATGGTCATTTTGCCGACTGCGACCGGTAAAGGATGATGGAAAAGAACGGCACGCCAATCAGCGCCGTCACCACGCCGATTGGCAGCACCTGCTGGGGCAGCACGGTGCGCGACGCGATATCGGCCAGGACCAGGAAGATCGCGCCCGTGACCACGCAGGTCGGCAGCAGCCGGAAATGGGACGGGCCGACAATGAAGCGCGCGGCATGTGGCACGACAAGGCCGACAAAGCCGATCGAGCCGACCATGGAGACGATGGTGGCGGTCAGCATGGCGGTCACGGCAAACAGGATGACGCGGACGGCGTCGACCGGAATGCCCAGGGAGGCGGCCGCATCGTCGCCAAAGGCAAAGGCGTCCAGCGCCTTGGCAAAATACATGCACACGACAAGGCCGATGACGACCACGGCCAGCGCCAGCTGGAATTCCGGCCAGCGCACGCCGCCAAAACTGCCCAGCAGCCAGAACATGACGTCGCGCGCCTGCTGCGCATTGCCCGACGTGCTGACGATATAGGAGGTCAGGGCATTGAAGAGCTGGCTGGCCGCCACGCCCGCCAGAATGGTCTTGCCCGCGCCGGCGCGCGCCCCGTCCGACAGGGCAGCCACAAAGATGAAGGCGGCGAGAGCCCCGGCAAAGGCACCGGCCGATAGCGTCACCGCGCCGGCCCCCAGGCCCAGGATCATGATGGAAACAGCCCCGGTCGACGCGCCGGCGGAGACGCCCAGGACATAGGGTTCAGCCAGCGCATTGCGCAGCAGCGATTGCAGGATTGCCCCGCTCAGGGCCAGCCCGGCGCCGCAGCAGGCCGCCACCAGGGCGCGGCTCAGCCGATAGTCCCAGATCACGCTCTGATGGATGGGGTCGAGTTCAACACTGCTCCAGCCGAGCCGGTTGGTCACCGCCCAAAAAGTGGTATCGAGCGGGATCGGCATTTCCCCGATCCCGGTCCCGGCGGCAATTGCCACAAGCAGCAGCACTGCGGAAAGCGACAGGAACAGGCCGAGACCGGCCTGCTCCCCCAGTTGAAATCGCCGCATGGTCACTTGAACAGGCCAAGCGCTTCCAGCTGCGTTGCAACCTGCTCGGCACCATAGATGGTGCGGATGGTCGGGTTCATCGCCTGGGCATCCATGACCACCAGGCGGCCCTGCTTGACGGCCTCGAGCTGGCTGATCGCCGGATCGGCCTTGAGGAAGGCGATCTTGTTTTCAGCCTTGTCCAGCTCCCAGCCGCGCGTCAGGGCAACCTGACCCACCACGATGACGTCGGGATTGGCGGCCATGATGCCTTCCCAGCTCACCGTGGGCCATTCCACGTCGGTCTGGATGATATTGTGCCCGCCCAGCAGGTCGGCGATGAAGCCGGACGAGCCGTTCTTGCCGCCGAGATAGGCGTCCGCCTCGGGGCTGGGGCTGGAAAACCAGAAGGCATAGGACAGGTCTGCAGTCTCGTCCGAAACCCGGGCGCGCAGCGCCGCTTCGCGCGCCTTGAAGTCGGCGATCAGGGCCGCGCCGCGGTCCTGCACGTCGAAGATCTGCGAGAGCTCGTCGATTTCCTGGTAGAGCAGGTCCATGCTCCACAATTGGGCGCGCGCCCCATGCACGTCGCCGCTGTCATGGTTGGTCACGCAGAGGCCGGGCGAGAGATAGCTGTTAATGCCCAGATTGGCGAAGTCTTCGCGCTTGGCGACCTTGCTTTCAGGCCCGAGCAGGTGGGCCAGCTGGGCAGCGACGAAGTCGGGGCGTTCCGCCAGGATGGATTCAAGGGTCGGGATTTCCTGCGACAGGCGCTTCACCTTGGCATTGGCCTCGGCCAGCTCCGGCAACACTTCGGATGGCCAGAACGCCGTGCCCACCATGGCGTCCTCGACCCCGAGCAGCAGCAGGATTTCGGCGCTGTTCTGGCCCAGGGTAACCGCGCGTTCCGGCGCCTTCTCGAAGGTCAGCGTGACGCCGCAATTGTCGAGCGTAAGGGGATATGCGGTGGCCGCAGCCTGGGCCGGCATGGACAAAAGGGCGAAAGGGAGCATCAGGCCGCATAGGGCGCTGACAGACTTCACGGAAAACATTCTGGCAACCCGAAATTAGTGCAAGGAGGCGGCCCGAGGCCGCGCGCCTGCCTAAATCCAATCGCCGGCTAAAACAAGACTAATTATGTCATGTTAATCTATCCGCGTCGCGGCGCGTGCCCGCTGGGGGGAGCCGGCGCGCCTTGCCCGGTCCGGCTGGGCGGCCCGCCAGCGGCAAATGCGCCGCGCCGATTGACAGCCTGGCCCAGCAGGGTTTCTGACATCCTGCCTCAACCAGATTGCCGAGCCCTTTCATGACCGACATTACTGCCTCGACCCTGACCATTCGCCCCTGGCAACAATCCGATTCGATAGCCGAGCTGACGGCGCTGCTGCACCGGGCCTATGCCGGCCTGGCCGCCATGGGGCTGCGCTTCATGGCCACCCAGCAGAGCGCCGAGGTCACTGCGGCCCGCATTGCCGAGGGACAGTGCTTTGTGGCTCTGGTCAATGCGCGCATCTGCGGCACCATCCTGTTCAAGAGCGCCGCCCAGACCAAAGGATGCCCTTGGTATGACCAGGACGGGGTCGCCAGCTTTGCCCAGTTCGGCGTCGAGCCGGAGCTGCAGGCGCAGGGACTGGGCCGGCAGCTGATCGGCTTTGTCGAGCAGCAGGCACTGGCCAGCGGGGCGCATGAACTGGCGCTGGATACCGCCCAGCCCGCCGCCCATCTGGTGGGGTGGTATGGTCGGCTGGGCTATCGCCGCGTCGGCGAGCAGCAATGGTCCCACACCAACTATCTCAGTGTGATCCTGAGCAAAAAGCTGGCCGGCCCTTAGCGCCGCGCGCGGCAAATGTGGGATTATGTTGGAGTTCGTGTGGCTGTCCCAACAAATACAAAAAAGTCAAATAACTGTCACGCCAGTGCAATCTTGAACTTCTAGGTCTCTGGCACAGCCAAGGAGAGACCTTTGTCCAGACTTCCTGCAGCCGGCCGGCACCAGAACATTGTCAGCCTCGTCAATGGCGGGCATGGCGTGTCGATTGCCAGCATGGCCGATACCTTCGGCGTTTCGACCGAGACGGTGCGGCGCGATCTGGTGGCGCTGGAGCGCAGTGGCGCGCTGCGACGGGTCTATGGAGGCGCCATTCCCTCCGATCGCAAGGCCCCGCTCGAAGAGCGCGTGCAGATGGAGCGGGCGGAAAAACAGGCCATCGGGCGCAAGGTAGCCAGCCTGATCGGCGCCGATCAATGGATCTTCATGACCGGGGGCTCCTCGGTTCTGGCGGTGGCCGAGGCGATGCTGGCGGGCCCCACGGTCTCGGTAATGACCAATATGCCGGCGATTGCCGAAGCGCTGCAGGCGGGCCAGCGCCATCGCGTCCACCTGACGGGCGGCGAATACAATGCCTCGTCCAAAATGCTGCTGGGCGACGAGGTATTCGAGGCCATTGCCAACTGCAGCTTTGATCTGTCCATCATCGGCGTTTACGGGCTCGACGAGCGCTTTGGCCTGGTCGAGGAAAGCCGCCACAATATGCGGCTCAAAAAGCAGATCGTGGGCCAGTCCAGCAACAGCATCTATGTGGCTGACCACACCAAGATCGGCGCGCCTGGCCGCTATCAGTCGATCCCCTTTGCCGCGATCGGCACCCTGGTGACCGACGACAGGCTGGACCCGCGCTTTGCCGCGCTGCTGAGCGAGGCGCAGGTCCTCTATGCCGATACCCATGACAAAGCCTCTTCCCTTCCAGCACAGAGCCCTGACCATGCGTGACACTGCCCACGTCATCATTCTGGGCGTTGACGGGCTCCGGCCCGACCAGATCAACGCCCAGACCATGCCCAATCTGCATGCCCTCAAGTCACAAGGCGTGGTCAGCAGCGATCATCGCACCGTGTTTCCCAGCGAAACGCGTGGCGCATTGACGGCGCTGGCCAATGGCGCCCGGCCGGAAAGCACGGGCGTGCTGGGCAATGATTTCTACGCCAGGGATGGCGGGCAGCGGCTGGCCGGCACCGATACCATCCATGACTGGCGCTATGGCGAAGCCCGCTATGCCGGCGGCATGGTGCGCACGGTCAGTCTCAGCGAGACCCTGGCCAAGGCCGGCAGGTCGTTTGCCGTCGTCACCTCAAGTGGCCAGGGCTCCTTCACGGCGCTCAACTGGAAGGGCGCCGATCTGGGGCAGACCGGCTTCAATGTCCGCCACCCGCAATTGGCCTTCCCGCATGATCTGGCCATCGATATTGCGCGCGAGCACAAGGTCCCCAGCACCGGCTTTGAGCGCGGTGCCGAGGCGCAGGCCGTCGACATCTTCATCAATTCGGTCTGGCCGGCCAAACAGCCTGCCGCGTCCATCATCTGGCTGACCGAGGTCGATAGCGCGTCCCATCTGCATGGCCTGGGCGCTGAGGGGCAGATCGAGAGCATGATGGCCTGCGACAGGGCGATCGGCGCCCTGCTGGACTGGCGGGCCCATCAGCCCGAGCGCGATCGCATAGCGATCCTGATCACCTCCGACCATGGCCATTCCACCACAAGCGGCTTTATCAACCTTGACGCGGCCTTCAAGCAGGCCGGCATTCGTGCGGCGACGCGCTTTGCGGACAATGTCGACATCATCTTCCGCCGCGGCCGCGCGCCGGGCCTGTGGTTGCGCCACTATGACAAGGGGCTGCTGCAGGCCGCCTTCGATGCGCTCCTGGCGCAGGACTATTACGGTGCCACCTTTACCCGCGCGGTCGAGCCGGGCGCGCCACACGGCCATATCGAGGGCACACTGGCCCTGGAACTGACGGGGGCCGCCCATTTCCGCGCGCCTGACCTCTACCTCAATCTGGCCGGCGACAACGCCCCCAACGCCCATGGCATTTCGGGCACCTCGGTCTGCGACGTCGGCAATTATCGCATCGAGGTCGGCGGTGGCACCCATGGCGGCCTGCATCGGGCCGAGTTGGCCGCCGTGCTGGTTGGCGATGGTGCCGGCCTCAAATCGGGCGGCCAGGTCATCACCACCCGCACCGGCATCACCGATCTCGCGCCCACGGCCCTGCATCTGCTGGGCGTGGCGGCGCCCGATACGATGACGGGGCGCATCATGCACGAAATGCTGGCCGATGGTGACACCGTCGCTGCGCCGGCAATTGAAGAGTTTACGGCCAGTGCCGGGGGCAAGACCTCGCACCTGCGCTTTGGCCGTATCGGGGCACATTGCTATGTCGACGAGGCCTGGGTCTCGGGTCTGGCATCTGCCCCATCGGTCAACCGCGAACACGTCGCGGTCGAGGCGCCAGCCGCATAACGAGCGCCAATCCAGTAAGCAATCCGCCGCGGGCTGGCTCGCGGCGCCCAACCACCATGCCCGCCTGCCGGCCTCGCGCCGGCGGCTAGGGCGAAGCCATGCCGCGACAGGCGGTCCCCGGAGACGCTTATGCACAACAGCCTCAAGACCCTTACCAAAGCCGCGCTGCTTGCCAGCACCTTCCTCGGTTTTGCCTTCGCGGCAAACGCCCAGGACACCCTGACCATCAATGTTGCCGTCCAGTCCATGGGCTCGGCCGCCTCGCTCGAAACCGTCGAAAATGGCGGCACCGCGGCCCGCAAGTTCCAGAACTCGATCTTCGAACAGCTGATCGCGCTGGATCTGCAGGATCCCAACCTGGCCCTCAAGCCCGGTCTTGCCACCGAGTGGTCCTGGATCAATGAAACTACCCTCGAACTCAAGCTGCGCGACGGCGTCAAGTTTCACAATGGCGATCCGATGACCGCTGAAGACGTGGTCTTCTCCTTCTCGGACGAGCGCTTCGGCACGCTGCCCGAGCAGACAGCCGCCCGCGAAAAGGGCGAAACCGTCTTCACCCGCGCCGATGGCAGCAAGGGCATTGTGCCGCCTGCCACCGTGGCGGCCAACCGCAAGTCGGAATGGCCCTTGCTCGATCACGTCGAGGCGGTTGACGACCTCACGGTGCATTTCGTCATGACCAAGCCATCGCTTGACACCGAGGCCCGCCTGGCCCGCGTCAACTATGCGGCCATCATCTCCAAGCGCGCCTTCCTCGAGGCCCCCGATTGGAACAGCTGGGCCACCCAGCCCGTCGCCACCGGCCCCTACAAGGTGGCATCGCTGGAGCCAGGCTCGGCCATCCACCTCGTCGCGCATGCCGATTACTGGGGCGGCCAGCCGCCCATCGATACGCTGAACATCCTTGTCGTGCCGGAGGCCGCGAGCCGCATGAACGGCCTGATGTCGGGCGAATATGACATCATCTCCGATGTCGGCCCCGACCAGGCATCGCTGGTGGACGGCTCGGCAGACTTCACCATCGTCGGCGGCCCGGTCGCCAACCTGCGCTTCATTGCCTTCGATACCAATCATGGTCCGCTGCAGAATGTCAAAGTCCGCCAGGCGCTGACCCATTCCATCGACCGCCAGACCATCGTGGACGAGCTGTGGAGCGGCCAGACCAATATCCCGCAGGGCTTCCAGCATCCGATCTTCGGCGACCTGTTCGCCACCGATCACCAGACCCCCGAATATGACCCGGAACTGGCCAAGAAGCTGCTGGCAGAAGCCGGCTATGCCGGCGAGCCCATCGTCTACCAGGTCCACAACGACTACTATCCCAATGAACTCAATATCGCCCAGTACAACCTGGAAAACCTGCGCGCCATCGGCTTCAACATCGAGTTTTCGGTGATTGATAATCCCAACGATCCCTCGCCGAACCGCATGATGAACGACCTGTCCAATACT
>CAXBHD010000007.1:0-36111 GCA_963975335.1 uncultured Devosia sp.
AGGAGCCGACATGACGTTCAATTACAATGCCGCCGCCGAGCTGTTCCCCAGCCGTCGCGTTGCCAAGTCGCAGCAGACCCAGTATCGCCGTTTCGCCAAGGCTGCCGAAGCTATCCGCTTCTGCATTGAAGAACTGCCCGAAGCCGGCCTGGGCGGCACTATTCTGGAAGTGCGCGGCGGCCGGTTTGACGGCATGGCTATCAAGGCGCTGTATGAGGCGGAAGACTATCCGCTGCCCCGCCAGGAAGTTGCAGCCTAGGCTGCTCGCTCCCCGAAGCGGTCTGAACATTGCCAAAAAGGCGGGCATCCGGAAGGTTGCCCGCCTTTGCTGTTTCTGGATCAGGCAGCCTTGACGATCTCGACGAGTTCGACGTCAAACACTAGGTCCTTGCCGGCCAGGGGATGGTTGGCATCGACCTTGATCGTGGCGTCGTCGACCTCGACCACCCGGATCGGCAGCATGCTGCCATCGGTCGTGCGGGCCTGCAGCTGGGTGCCGACCGCCACGTCGACGCCGGCGGGGACCTTGTCGCGACCCAGGGTCTGGATGGCCTCGGCACGATGGGGACCATAGGCCTGGTCGCATGGAATGGTGACGGTGGACTTGGCGCCCTGCGCCATGCCGATCAGATGGGCCTCGAGGCCTGGTATCACCTGGCCCTCGCCAAGCGTGACCTGCAGCGGCTCGCGGCCCGCCGAGCTGTCAAAACTGGTGCCATCGGTCAGGCGTCCATCATAATTGATACGGACGATGTCGCCGGTCTTTGCTTCGATATTGGCTTCGGTCATGGCTGTTCTCCTGTAAAAAATGCGGGCCCAGAAGGGGCCCGTATGGATCAGCCGCGCGCCCGATTACGCACGACGCATGCCCCAATATAGGTCAAAGCCACTCGATTTAAACCTTTTGGTGCCCGAAAACTGGTCGCAGCGCGAGAAGGCCGCCCGTGTTTGCCGCGTTGCTCGCCCCGCACTGCCCTGGCACGCGGCGCCGAAATAGCGCCTGGCGAGCCTGACAAAAGCGGGGACTAATGCCCCGCATCACGCTCCAGCACAATTATTAGGCTTGCACTCCGCCAGCTGCAAAAATAGGCTGGGGGCCTTGGGGAATGATTGTGCAAATGGTCGCCGGCCAGAGCTGGGGGCGACGCTTGAAGGATGCCGGAATGAACAAGTTCTTCGCCGTAACCGCCGCGGTTTCCGCCGTGGCTTTGCTCTCCGTGGCCCCCACCATGGCCCAGGGCAAGACGCTGACAATCTCCTGGTGGGGCTTTAACGGGGAAAAGCTCGAATCGATCATCCTGGCGCCATTCCGCGCACAGTGCGGCTGCGAGATCGTGTTTGAAACCGGCAATAATGGCGAGCGCCTCAACAAGATCCAGATCCGCAATGGCGGCGGCGTCGACGTTGCCTATTTCTCCGACAGCTATAGCCAGCTCGGCATCGAAGCGGGCCTGTTCCAGAAGATCGACCCGTCCAAGCTGCCCAACCTGGCCGGCAGCTACGACCTGGCCAAGGATCCGCAGGGCGGCTACGGCCCGGCCTATTCGATCGGCCGCGTCGGCGTGGTCTATGATTCGAGCAAGGTGAGTGCGCCGATCACCTCCTGGAACGATCTGTGGCGCGACGACCTTGCCGGTTCGCTGACGCTGCCCGGCATTACCACGACGGCAGGCCCGATGGTGGTAATGAAGGCCGGCGACCATGCCGGGGTCGACGCCTTCGAAGATGCCGATGCGGCCTTTGCCAGCGTCGAAGCGCTCAAGCCCAATGTGGTCAAGAATTACAATACCGGCTCGGAGATGATCAATCTGTTCTCGACCGGCGAAGTCAGCGCCGCCATTGCGCAGGACTTCACGCTGGCCCAGATCCAGGCGGCCGTCCCTACCGCCGTCTGGGCCGATCTCGAGGAGGGTGCCATTGCTACCCTCAATACGGTCAATATCCCGACCGGCGCGGCCGAGCCGGAGCTGGCCTATGAGTTCATCAACTTCATCCTTTCCGAGGAAATCCAGCAGCTGCTGGCCGAACAGGGCGTGGATGCGCCGGTGAACACTTCAGTGACCCTGACCCCGGAACAGGCAGCGCTGTGGACCTATGGTGCCGATGTGATTGCGGGCCTGCAGCGGGTCGACTACGTCAAGCTCAATGCCGCCAAGACGGGCTGGATCGAGCGCTGGAACGAAGTGTTCGGCATGTAATGCTGGCATGGTGGGCCCGGTGCGGTTAAAGCCCTAGCCGCTGCACACCAGAATATAGACATGGGCGATGTCATCCCGGCAGCAGTTGGGGTGGCATCGTTCTTGTGGTGCCCCGGCACCGCGAAAGGCTGCCTTGAATGAAACGTTCCGCAGGCTGGACACTGGCCTTCCCCGCGACCCTGCTGGTCGTGGTCTTTCTGGTTCTGCCGGTATTGGCAACCATCTGGACCACCTTCACCACGCCAGCCGGTCCTCTTGCCACCTATACCGCCTTTTTCGGTAGCGGCTTCCGCCGCACGGTGCTGCTGCGCACCATCCAGATTTCGCTGGCGACCACGGCCATTGCGCTGGTGATCGGCTTTCTCACCGCCTATGTGGTCTCGCGCGCGCCGGGCTGGCTCAAATCCATCCTCATCGTCGCGGCGGTGTTTCCGCTGCTGACCGGGGTCGTGGTGCGCTCGTTTGCCTGGCTGATCATTCTGGGCAAGAACGGCATTCTCAACTCCACCCTGCTCAATTTGGGGCTGATCGGCGAGCCGATGGCCATGCTCTACACGCCCGGCGCGGTGATCGTGGCCATGGTCTATCTCTTCGTGCCGCTGATGATCCTGACGCTGGTCGGGGTGCTCGAATCCATTCCCGATGACCTGATCCAGGCCTCGGCCTCGCTCGGCGCCAGGCCGGTGGCGACCTTCATGCAGGTCACCCTGCCGCTGGCAGTGCCCGGCCTGATCGTGGGCGCGGTGCTGGTCTTCACCGGCAGCTTTACCTCCTATGCCACGCCGCAATTGCTGGGCGGCGAACAGGTCATGATGATGGGCACGCTGATGTATCAGCAGGCCATGGTCACCTTTGACTGGGTCGCCGCCTCCACCATTGCGGCCATCATGGTGGTGATCACCATTGCCATCGTGCTGGTCATGACCCGGCTGGCGCGCCGCCTCAACCCGATGGCTGTCTGATGACCCGATCCATTCACCCCCTGCTGATCGCCGGCACCGTCCTGGTCTTCATCTTCCTTGTCGGGCCGCTGGTCATCGTGGTCGGCTCGGCGCTGAGCGACACGACCTATCTCACCTTCCCGCCACAGGGCCTGTCGCTGCGCTGGTTCGAGAACATCTTTGCCATCGACGCCTTCCGGCGCACCATCCTCACCAGCCTGCAGACGGCGGTGCTGTCCACGGTGATCGCGCTGATCCTGGGCATTCCGGCGGCCTATGCGCTCAACCGGCACCGCATCGCATTGCCGGGCTGGCTGTCCACCCTGTTCGTGCTGCCGGTGCTGGTGCCCGAACTGGTGCTGGGTTTCTCGCTGCTCAAGAATCTGGCCGTGCAGTTCGACGCGCCGATCTATCTGGCGCTGCTGTTCGGACACTCCCTATTGGTGCTGCCCTATGTGGTGCGGGTGGTCAGCGCCTCGCTGGCCTCGTTCGATTTCTCCATCGAAGAAGCCGCGATCAGCCTGGGCTCGCCGCCGCTCAAGACCTTCTTCACCATCCTGCTGCCCAATGTGCGCTCCGGGGTGATCGCCGCCTTCATCCTGGCCTTCATCACCTCGATCAATGACGTGTCGATCTCGATCTTCCTGACCGGGCCGGGCCTGTCCACCCTGCCCATCCAGCTGCTGGCCCATATGGAACAGTTCTTCGACCCCACGGTCGCCTCGGTATCGGTGCTGCTGATGGGGCTGACCGTTGCCGTGATGGCCATTGTCGAGCGCACGCTCGGCCTCACCTTCCTAGCCAAGTAGAAGTCATGACCCAGGCCCTTTCCCTCCAGTCCATCTCCGCCCATTACGGCACTACTCAGGTGCTGGAGAATCTCTCGCTCGACGTCGCCGAGGGCGAGCTGGTCTCCCTGCTGGGCGCCAGCGGCTGCGGCAAGACCACGACCCTGCGGCTGATTGCCGGCTTTTTGCAGCCGAGCTCGGGCCGCATCAGCCTGGGCGGGCGCGACCTGACCGAATTGCCGCCGCATCAGCGCGACATCGGCCTCGTCTTCCAGAACTATGCGCTATTCCCCCATCTGTCGGTGGCCGACAATGTCGGCTTCGGCCTCAAGCAGCGCGGCATTGCCGGGGCAGCGCGCAGCCAGCGGGTTGAGGCCATGCTGGAGCGGGTCGGCATGGCCCATCTGGCGGCACGGCTGCCCGGCGCGCTGTCGGGCGGGCAGAAGCAGCGCGTGGCCCTGGCCCGGGCCCTGGTGATCGAACCGCCGCTGCTAATGTTCGATGAGCCGCTGAGCAATCTCGACGCCAAGCTGCGCGTCGACATGCGGGTGGAGATCCGCAAGCTGCAGCGCGCCAATGGCACGACCTCGGTCTATGTCACCCATGACCAGGAAGAGGCCTTCTCGATTTCCGACCGCGTCGCCATCATGCATGCCGGGCGCATCATGCAGCTCGATACGCCGGAACGGCTCTATCAGCGGCCGGCCAATGCCTTTGTCGCGCGCTTTGTCGGTTTCGAAAACCTCATCGCCATGCGCGTGGTGGAACGAGACGGCGCCAAGATCACCGCCGAGGCAGATGGCGGGGTCAGGCTGACGCTGGCGCTGGAGCAGTTCGGCGAGATCCCGGACCGCTTCGTGCTGGCCTGCCGCGCCGACGGGCTGATGGTGACCGATGACAAGGCCATGGAAGGCATTCCGGCCACGCTGGGGCTGCGCACCTATCTGGGGCGCGCCTATCAGTATCAGTGCGAGACGCCTGCCGGGCCCCTGCTGGCCAATGGCGCGCTGACGCGGCCGCTGGAACCCGGTGCCTCGGCCAAGCTGGTGCCGGTGCCCGAGCAGTGCACCATTCTGGCGCCGGAATAACCGGCGCTCCGGCATGACCATTCTCCTCACCAATGCCTGGGTGCTGACGCTCGACGCTGCTTTCACCGAATACAATCCGGGCTGGGTGCAGATCGATGGCACGACCATTACCGCGCTGGGCGCGGGCGCGCCGCCGGTCATCGAGCAGGCCGACATCATCGATTGCGGCGGCGACATCGTCATGCCGGGCATGGTCAATACGCATTGCCATATGGGCATGTCGGTATTCCGCGGCCTGGCCGAGGATGTCGATGACCGGCTCTACCGCTATATCCTGCCGCTCGAGCGCAAATTCGTCACGCCCGACATGGTGCGGGTGGGCTCGGCGCTGTCGGCGCTGGAAATGATCGAGGGCGGCGTCACCACTGTCGCCGACATGTATTATTTCGAAACCGAGGTGGGTGCCGTCGTGGCCGAAGCCGGCTTGCGCGCCATTGTCGGGCAGACCCTGGCCGATTTCAACGCCCCCGACCATGCCGATTTCGATGCCGGCTTTGCCCGCGTCGAGGCCCTGGTCGATGCCTTTGCCGGGCATGCCCTCATTACCCCCTCGATCGCGCCGCATGCCCCCTATTCGACCGGCCTGGCCGTGATGACGCGGATTGCGCAATGGTCGGATGAACACCGTCAGGTGCCAGTACAGATCCATCTGGCCGAAAGCCAGCTCGAGGTCGATTGGGCGCTGAAGGAGCATCAGAGCTCGAGCGTGGCCGTGGTGCATCAATCCGGCCTGCTCAAAGCCGGCCTGATCGCGGCCCATTGCCTGCATCTGAGCGAAGCCGATATCGGCATGATGGCGGCAGCGGGCGTCGGCGTGGCCACCAATCCGCGCTCCAATGGCAAGGCGGGGCGTGGCATTGCGCGGATCGAAGCGATGCGGGCGGCCGGCCTGCCGGTGGGCATGGGCAGCGATGGCGCCATGAGCGGCAATACGCTCGATCTCTTCGCCCAGTTCGCGCCGGTGTCGATGTTTGCCAAGCTGCTGGCGGGCTCGCGCAAGCCGCTGCCCGCCCGGACGGTGATTGCCATGGCCACGATCGAAGGGGCAAGCGTGCTGGGGCTTGACCACGTGACCGGCTCGCTGGAGCCTGGCAAGCAGGCAGACCTGATCGCGATCAATTTAACCGCGTCCCGGTTGCAACCGATCTACGATCCCTATTCAATGCTGGTGTTTGCAGCGGGTCCGACCGATGTCCGTGATGTCATGGTGGCAGGCCGCTGGCTCAAGCGCAGTGGTCAGGTGACAACGCTCGAACCCAAGAAGATCCTGCGCGATGCAATGCAGATTGCACGCGAGTTCAAGGCGGAAATGCTCCGCCTCGATGGAGAGCCAGCATGACGGACGATACGGGCTCGGCTCGGCGAGGCCTATGACCCGACAGATTATCATCGACACTGACCCCGGCCTCGACGATGCCGTGGCCATCCTCTTCGCCCTGGCCAGTCCGCAGTTCGAGGTCATTGGTGTGACCACGGTGGCCGGCAATATCGGCCTCGAGCGTACGACAACCAATGCCGGCGGCCTGCTGGCTGCCATGGGGCGCAGCGACATTCCCGTGATTTCCGGGGCCAGCCAGGCGATGGCGCGGGACAATATCGATGCCATCGTCATTCATGGCGATGACGGCCTGCGCGGCGTGAGGCTGCCGGCGCCGCTGGTGCCGGCGAGGGCCGGCGCCGTGGACTGGCTGGCCAAGACGCTGATGGCGGCGCCGAACGGCGCGATCGACATCCTGGCCCTGGGGCCGCTGACCAATATTGCCCGGCTGATCGACCAGCATCCGGCTGCCGCCGGCCGGATCGGACAGTTGCTGGTCATGGGCGGGACCATTGCCGAGCCGGGCAATGCCGGGCCGCGTTCGGAGTTCAATTTCGCCTGTGATCCAGAGGCGCTGGCCGTGGTGCTGCATTCCGATATCCGCACGACGATCGTGCCGCTCGATGTGACAAGGCGCGTGCGGGCGGACCGGGACTATGTCGAGGCATTGCGCGGCAGCGCGGCCGGCAGCATAGCCGCCGACCTGTTGACCGCCTATCTGCAGGACGATCGACAGAGCCGGCCGCTGCACGACCCCTGTGTGGTGATGCTGGCGCTGGAGCCGGGGCTGTTCACGCTTGAAGTGCACCGCTTTGCCGTCAATCTGGGGGACGATGCCGATGCCGGCGCCCTGACAGAGAGCGACAATGGCTCGCCCGTTCTGGTGGCCATGAAGGTCGACGTGCCCGGCGCGCTGGCCCTGATGGCGCGTGTCCTTGGCTAGGTCAGTTCCTGCTCGACCAGCGTGGTCCAGTAGCGGGCGCCGGTCAGAATGGCTGCATCGTTGAAATCATAGCGCGAATTGTGATGCAGCGCGCCGTCCACGGCCGGGCCATTGCCCAGCCAGACATAGCAGCCGGGCACAAGCGCGCCGAATTCGGCGAAATCATCGCCGGCCGTGGAGGATGGGAAATCGGTGACCACTTTCCGGCCGGTGACCTGCTGCGCTGCGCGCAGCGCCGTGGCGGTGACGGCCGCGTCATTGATCACCGGCGCGATCCGGCGGTTGAAATTGGTGCTGGCCGTGATGCCGAAGCTGGTGGCGACGCCCTGGGCCAGCTGGCCGATTTCGGCCTCGAGCTGGTCGCGCACCGCGGCGGCATAGGCGCGTGCCGTGCCGCCGATGCGGACGTCGTCGGGTATGACATTGAGGGCGCGGAAATCGCCACCGGCAATGGCGCAGGCACTGACCACGGCGGGCTGCAGCGGATCGACGCGGCGGGCGACGATCGTATGCAGCGCCGTGAGGAAATGGGCCGCCGCCGTCATGGCGTCGCGCCCGAGATGGGGCTTGGCGCCATGCGTGCCGATGCCGTGAAAGGTCACGTCCCAGCTGTCCGACGAGGCCAGCTGCGGCCCGGCGACCACGGCCATTTCGTCGGGGGCGAGGCCGGGCATATTGTGCATTCCATAGACCGCGTCGACCGGGAAGCGCTCGAGCAGGCCATCGGCCAGCATGGCCCGGGCGCCGCCGCGCCCCTCTTCGGCCGGCTGGAAAATGAAATGCACCGTGCCGGAAAAATTGCGCGTGCGCGCCAGGTGGCGGGCGGCGGATAGCAGCATGACGGTGTGGCCGTCATGGCCACAGGCATGCATGGTATTGGGCGTGGTGGAGGCATAGGGCAGATCGCCGAGCTCGGGCATGGCCAGGGCGTCCATATCGGCGCGCAGGGCGATGGTGCGCGTGCCGCTGCCCACCTGCAGCGTGCCGACAATGCCGGTCTTGCCCAGGCCACGATGCACGGCGATGCCGGCCTCTTCCAGCCACTGGGCGACGATGCCGCTGGTGCGGATCTCCTCGAAGCCCAGTTCGGGATGGCGATGCAGATCCTGGCGCAAAGCCGTCATCGCCGCGAGCTCGAAGGGATCATTGTCGCCGAAGGTCATGGCTTGCTAAACTCTTGAAAATCAACACGGCCGCAGCATCCACGATTTGGAGCGCGCCAGCAAGGAAGCCCATATTGTCGCTCGCCCCGCATCAGTTCTGGCAGACCATCGACGCACCTGGCACCCATGGGGATGACACGGAAACAGGTTGGGTCAATGGCTACCCGGCCGCCCTGCCCGATGGTCGGCAGCTGCTGCTGCCCATTCGCGTGCTGCCGGGGAATGGTCAGTCGGCGGTCGCCTCGCTGATCATCAACCAGGCCAGCTTTGCCGTCGAGGACGCCCTGTCGGCTGCCATGGCCGCGATGCTCGATGACGCTGGCGTCGACGTGGTAATTGGCGTGCCGACGCTGGGCCTGCCGCTGGCCAATAATGTGGCGCGGCGGCTGGGCCATGCCCGCATGGTGGCGCTGGGGACCTCGCGCAAATTCTGGTATCGCGACGACCTGTCGGCGCCGATGTCCTCGATCACCAGCCCGAACCAGCAGAAGACCATCTTTCTCGACCCGCGCAGCCTGCCGCTGCTCGAGGGCCGGCGCGTCGGCGTGGTGGATGATGTGATCAGCTCGGGTACCTCGATGGTAGCCGTGCTGACCCTGCTCGAAAGCGCGGGCGTCGCGCCGGTGGCGGTGGCGGCGGCCATGCTGCAGGGCACGCGCTGGCACGAACCACTCGCCGCCTGGCGCAGCCATATCATGGCGCCCCTGGCCTCGCCCCGGCTGGCCCTCAACGCGGCGGGGCGCTGGGTGCCAGAGGCCTAGCGTCGTTCAGTGCGCTGCGGGCACAAAGGCGATGGAGGCCGCATAGAGCGCGACCAGGCGGTCGAGCTTGGCATCCTCGATGAGGCTGACCATGGGCGTGCCGAGGCGTCCCGACGGATCGACAATGGTCATGCCACGGGCCAGGCCAGGCGCCAGGGCGACATCGACCGAGGCGCGGATCGAGCGGGTGATGATGTCAGGCTCGATCACCGCGGCGGCGGCCAGCGGATCGACGAAACGGAAATTGTCGCCGCCGCCATAGCCGGCAATGGTCTGGCGGGCGTGCCGGGCCAGCGCCAGCGAGAAGGCCTTTTCCGGCCCTTCGGGCACACCGGCGAACAGCGCGTCAACCTCGGCGCCGGTCATGGCATGGGTGACGCAGGGCTCCCAGGGCGCCACCAGGATATCGATATCGGCGCCAAAGACGATGGCGGCAGCCTCGGGATCGGCATAGATGTTGAACTCGGCGGCGGGTGTCGTATTGCCGCGCCCATAGATGGTGCCGCCCATAATGGTGAGCTGGCCGATGCCGTTGATAATGGTGGGGTCGAGCCGCAGGGCGAGCGCCAGATTGGTCAGCGGGCCAATCATCAGCAGGTCGATCTTGTGGCCGCTGGCGCCGGCCGCCCGGAAGCTGTCGATCAGGAAACCCACCGCATTGCTGCCGGCTGGTGCTGCCGTCTGCAGCGGCCGCGGTGCGCCACCCAGCCCATCCTCACCATGAATATAGCGGGCATCGATCACCGCCTGGGTCAGCGGACGGCCGGCGCCGGCATGTACCGGCACGTCGCGTTTGGCGACAGCGAGCGTCGCGAGAATGTTCCGCGTCGCGGCGTCGAGGCCGACATTGCCGAAGACGGTGGTGATGGCCATGGGCGGACGGCCATTGGCGATCAGCATCAGCAAGGCCTGGGCGTCGTCAACGCCGCCATCGGTGTCCAGGATCAGGGCATTGGGCATGGGAGGCAATTGGGGGCTTCTTTCGGGACGGGCGATATGGGAACCGAACTACCGCCAGTTTCGGCGGGACTTGTCAAACCCTGCCGCGGCGTTCATGCCTGACAGGACCGCAGCCACCAGCGCTGCACCGGCGGGCACCGCGGCCGATCGCGGACGCCCGCTGCGCGATCCAAGGACCAATTCCATGCCCCTGCCCGACGACCTGCTGATCCACGCCGCCGATGAAATCGCCATCCGGCAGAACCTGGCTCTGGTGGCTTTGGGCAAGCGGGCGGCGGACCGGGCGGTGCGGGTCGGGCGGCTGCTCGATGTCTATGGTCGCAACTGGCATGAGGATCAGGAAATCGTCATGGCGGGCCGGCGCATTGCCTGGGTCGGCCCGGCGGGGGCCTATCCCGGGGACGTCGCCGAACGGGTCGATGCGCGCCAGCTCAGCGCCGTGCCCGGCTTTGGCGAGGTGCACAAGCATATCGAATCGAGCCACCTGACGCCCGAATACGAGGCGGCCCTGGTGCTGCCGCATGGCAATACCTGGACCTGCGAGGCGAGCCACGAATTCTCCAATGTCGATGGGCCGCATAATCTGGAATTCTGGCTGACGGCGCGGCTGGCCGGCTCGCCGATGAAGATCTTCCCGCTGCCCGGCTCGGCCGTGCCGCCGACGGCCTATGAATGGGGCGGCGGGCATTTCGGCTATGCCGAGCAGCAGAGCTTTCTCAACCAGCAATTGATGGTGGCCGGGCTCGACGAGGTGATGGACTGGCCGGCGGTATGGAACCCGGACAACCCCTCCTATGAGCGGCTCTGGGGCATGATCCGCGCCACCTTCGAGCAGCGCGGCGTGGTCGAGGGCCATGCGGCAGGCATGCGCGGCATCAATGATATCAACGCCTTTGCCGCGGCGGGCATGGCCTCGGACCACGAGGCCTGGACCACCGAGGAGGTGCAGGACAAGCTGCGACGCGGCCTCTTCATCGAGCTGCGCCCGCATTCGCTGCCCGAAATGATCAAGGGCCTCTTGGCAGCGGGCCAGGCGGACTGGTCCAACTTCGCGCTCTGCACCGATGACCGCTCCTGCTCGGATACGCTCAAGATCGGCGCCACCGACCACAATGTGCGGCTGGCCATCGCGGCCGGCCTCGCGCCGGAAATCGCCATCCAGATGGTCACCATCAATCCGGCCCGGCATATGCGGCTGACGCCCTGGGTGGGCGCCATTGCCCCCGGGCGCTTTGCCGATCTGGTGCTGCTCGATGACGTCGCGAGCCTGTCGATTGCCCAGGTCTGGGCCGATGGCGAGCAGGTTTCGTCAGGCAAGGATTTTCTGAAGCCCATCCCGTCGATCGCCTGGCCGGACTGGGCCACCAGGACCGTCAATATCGCCCGCGAGCTGACGGCCGAAGACTTTGTAATTGCCGCCGAACCGGGCAGCGAAACCATGCAGGCGGCAGTGCTGCGGCCGTTTCACTGGGATGATAATTTCATCACCCTGGAACTGCCCGTCGCCGATGGCGCGGTGCAGCGCGACGCCAGCCGCAATGTCACCAAATTCGCCATTGTCGACCGGTTTTCCGGCGAGGGCAAAACCGCCAAAATGTTCTGGCTGGGTACCGGCCCCAGCACGCCCGACGTGGCGCTGGCCTGCTCGATGGGCCATGACAAGCACAATATCTGGGTGGTCGGCTCATCCGACGCCGCCATGGCCATGGCGGTCAATGCGCTGCGGGAGAGCCAGGGCGGCTGGGCGCTGGTGCGCGACGGCAAGGTGGTCGCTACGGTGCGCTACGAGGTCGGCGGGTTGATGACGCAAAGGCCGCCGGAAGAACTCGATGCCGAAATGCAGGAGCTCTACCGGCAGGGCGAAGCAATCGAGTGGATGTATGAGCCCACCTTTTCGCCGCGCTGGTGGCCCGGCTTTCCCGAGCGGCTGGCCTTTGCCACGCTGACCTGCGCGCCCTGGCGCTGGGTCCTGGTGGCCCCCTCGCCGCTGGCGCCGGAAGGCTTCGTCAATGTCGCCACGGGAGAGACCCATCCCATTGTCTGGTAATGGTCTCGGCCCGCGGCGCCAGAGCTGATCAGCCCTGGCGGGCCGCTACCGGCCTCGTCCATGCCGCCGCGGCCAGGGCATCAAGTGACAGAAGACCACCGCCATAGGCCATCAGGCCCAGGGCCATGGCGGCCCAGGGCAGATGGAAATTGAGCAGGCCATCGGGAATGGTCAGCTGGATGACGAGCGTCATCCCCAGGATGCCCAGGGCGGCCAGCCGGGTGCCGAGGCCCAGTACCAGCAGCACGGGCAGCACCAGCTCGCCCAGGCCGGCAAGGAAAGCGGCGGTCAACGGAAACGGATAGGCCAGGGCCTGCCCAAAAATGTGCAGTTTGAACTCCTGTTCGAACAGGTAGCGCGCGCCGCTCGAAAGGCTGAACCAGCCGTCCCATTTGGTCAGGCCCGAGCGCCAGAACGGGATGGCCAAAGCCAGTCGCAGGGCCAGGAGGCCAATGGCGGGCGGCAGCGCGGCGATCAGGCGATCAAGTTCGTGATGGAGCTGAAGCAGTCGGTGCAGCATGCGCGCTTCCTATGGCTTGAGAAGGGGTTGGGCAAAGGCGCCCAGGCTGCAGAGCCCCACCAGCGCGCTGCCAAAATCGAACGTATCCACTAGGTCGGTGGCGGCGGCCATGGCCGTGCCGAGGTCGGCGCCGTCGAGCAGGTGGCGCAGGAAGAGCGCATCGGCCAGCGGGATGACGGTCACCATCACCTCCAGCACGGGCCGGGTGACCAGAACGGCCTCGGCGCCAGGACGCACAAGCACGCTCTCGGCCTGATGCGCCGACCAGATCGACCCAACCGGGAATGCCGACCGGATGAGCCCCGTCGCCGGATGGGCCGCGAGCCGCAGCGCGGGCAGCGTAGCCTGGTCGGTCGCCGCCAGTGCGGCGAGCGGCATGGGAGCGATATCGGCAGCATTGTAGGCAATGGACCAAGCCGCTTCGAGCCTGGCCATATCGCCCAGATAGGGCACGGCGCGGGCGGGATCAAAGCCGTCGACAAAGGCAGCGAAACCGGCGCCATAGTGCTGCATGATCGGCGAGGTCGGCTTGTGGTCGGCCACGTAGAGCCTTGCCATGGCGGTAAAGAAGTCATCACCGACAAGGCGCGCACAGACCGGAAAGCTCGCTTTCAATACACCGACCAGGCCGACATGGACATTGTTGCGATAGACGGCAAAGCGTTTGGCGTCGCTGTCGCCGCGATGGGACACAATGCCGGGCGGCACCGGCAGCGCCGGATCGACCAGGGCGGCCGCGAAAGCGGCCTGGGCAAGGAGCGGCGCGATCATGCCACGCGCTCGCGGGCGCTGTGCCGCAATGCCGATGTCGCCAGCGCCCCATCGACTATGCCCGCCTCCTCGGCCAATACGGCAAAGGCGGGCACGTCATTGTCCCATTCGACCAGCGTCGGCAGCGGGCCGGTACGGGCCAGCGTATGGGTGAAGAGCGCAAAGACGTCGGGGCTGACGCGCGAGGCATGCGCATCGATCAGCAGCCTCTCGCCAACGGCATCGGTGGTCTCGTCATAGCCGGCCAGGTGGATCTCGCCGACCTGATGCAGCGGGAAGCGGTCCACATAGGCAAAGGGATCGAGGCGATGGTTGATGGCCGAGACCATGACATTATTGACGTCCAGCAGCAGGCCGCAGCCAGTGCGCTCGGCAATGGCGGCGAGGAAATCGACTTCGTCGATGCTGCTTTCGGCAAACAATATATAGGTGGAGGGATTTTCCAGCAGCATGCGGCAGCCGAGCGCCTGTTGCACCTGGTCGACATGGGCAGTCACGATGTCCAGCGTTGCGGATGTGTAGGGCAGCGGCAGCAGGTCGTTAAGGCTGCTCTGCTCGTGGCTGGACCAGGCGAGGTGTTCGGAAAACGATTGCGGTCGATAGCGCTCGATCAGCGCGCGGAGCCGGCGCAGATGAGCCTGGTCGAGCGGCCCCGCGCCGCCGATGGAGAGACCCACGCCATGCAGCGAGAGGGGGTATTGGGCGGCGATATCGGCGAGGTAGCGATGCGGCGGGCCACCGTCGCCCATGTAATTTTCCGCATGCACTTCAAAAAAGCCGATAGCGGGCCGGGTAGCCAGGATCTCGGCATAGTGCTGGGGCTTGAGCCCCAAGCCGGCGCGTGCCGGCAGTTTGGCTGGCTGCATGATGATCACCTCAAACGAAGGCCGGAGATCCGTCTGCGCGGACCTCCGGGACGATAGCGGCGGGATCAGGCCTGGGGCAGGTCGCGATCGAGCTCTTCGAGCGAGCCCATGCGGTCGCCTTCGAGCATCATGGTCGTGCAGGTACCGGCCGGCACGGCCTTCCAGGCATTGCCCTGATAATCGACGACGGAGGTACCGGCACAGGTCGTGCCGGGGCCGGCGGCGCAGTCATTCTGGCCGGCCAGGGCGACGCCATAGCACTTTTCGGTCGCGTCCTGGGCGGTGGCAGCGGGGACCGAGACGGCCGACAGGGCGGCGAGCAGAGAGGCAGCGAGAACAAGCGAGTTGCTGGATTTCATGACGTGGTTCCTTCCTTGCGACGAAGCGCGTGATGGCTTCGTGCAAGTCAGTTCGCGCCGCGCGACGTAGAGTTACGCGCGAGGCGCTTCACGAACCCGTGATCGAGCGGACCTGTCGCAGCTATCCGATGGCTCGCGCCATGCCTTCACACGGCAAAGGGGAGGCTTGCGCCTCCCCCTGTGATCAGACCGTGGTGGTCGATGCGCCCGGCGATCTGGACGCCGCATCGGTCGCCCCATCCCTGGCCTGCTGGTAGAGTTCACCAGCCTTTTCGCTGACGCTGGCATAGGCGTCCGCCGCCTTTTCCTTGCCATCCTCATAAAGCTCGGTGGCGGCGTCGCCCACCTTGCCCTTGACGCTATCGGAGGCCTCGCCCAACAGGGCATCCTCCTGCGCGGTATGGGGCAAAGCTGAACCAAGCGCGGCCCCGAGCGCAAAGGCCAGGGCGCCCCCGACCAGCGGCTGATCGCGGAACTGGTGCAGGATGGTCTGGTTCAGACTGTCCATCTGGCTGCGCACGGCATCGGTGGCGTGACCGGCCTGGCGACGCCCAGCGCTGGCCCCGGCGCCGATGGCGTCCCGCGCATCATGCAGCTTTTCGCGGGCCTGCTGCCAGGTATGGGAAGCCCAGCCTGTTGTTTCGTCGAGCAGATTGCCCGCCTCGTCGCGGAAGTGCTGCACCTGTTCGCCGGCGGCGTTGGTGAAGCCCTTGTAGCGGTTGCCCGCTTCATCGACGAAGTGGCCGGCGCGCTTGCCGGTGGCGTCCGACATGGCCCTGAACTTCTTGCCGGCATCGTCGGCAAATTCGCTATAGGGGCGACCATGCTCGTCGGCGCCCTGGCCAAAGCGGCGCAGGCTGTTGCCGGTGATGACGGTGACCGGATATTCGTCATACTCATCGAAATCGCCCGTGGCGTCGCTGCCATAGCCGCGGCGCTGGTTGATGCTGTGATCCCAGTTGCGGTCGGCCCTTATGGTGGCCACGTCGTCGTTATCGGTCGACGTGGCAGCGCCGGCCGGCTTGGCCATCAGCCAGGCCAGGCTGACGCCGAGCAGGGCAACCGGCAGCGGATTGGCGGTAACATTGCGCTGCAGGCTGGTGAGAAATTCACCGCCGCCACCCTTGGTATAGGCCATGAGCTCGTCGACCAGCTGACCGGGGGACAGCTTGTTCTGTATCTCGTCAATGGTGTTTTCGACGCGGCCGCGCTGCTCGTCGATTTCGCGCTGCAGTTCGGCCGAACTTTTGTTTTCGCTATCATATGCCATTACAGCCGCTCCTTTACGATATCGGCGTCACGGCCCAGGGAGGCCGCCGTCCGGTTCATGTTGAGATTGCTCGCCTTGAGCGCGTTGATGCCCTTGGAAATGGTCATCCAGCCGATCAGGCCGACCACGGCGGCGACGATGAAGGCGGAAAGCGCATTGGCGGTGGTCGGATCCATGCCCTGGGCCATCAGGAAGGCGGCCAGCAGCGCTACAATGGCGCCCAGGAATACCCCGAGGGCGCCCAGAGCCAGTACGCCGCCAATGGCGATCGCGCTGACGCCCGCCATGGTTTCGGAGATCTTCTCGCCCGCCTCGGCCTTGGCGAGCTGGATTTCCTTGCGGAACAGGCCGGAAATATCGCTGGCCAGGCCGCCGATGAGGTCGGCCAGGGGTCGGCTTTCACTGGTGGCGGACATTATCGACCTCCTGGACGGACGGTGCCGGATGGCCCGGCGCCATAGGGGATGGGGGCTGCCGAGTCATAATCGCCCGGCTTGCTGGCAGCGGTTGCAGACGGACTTGCCGCCGGCTTGGTGTCGCGGCGATGGTTTGAGGCCAGAGCGAAGCGACTGGCGACGAAGCCGGCAAGCGCGGCGGCGCCGAGAAAGGCGACGGGCTGCTTGCGGCCGAAATCCTGGGCCATGCCCATCAGATCGTCGACATCGCGGTCCTCGATGGTCTTGCCCAGGCCCGACAGGCCCGACGCCAGATCGCGGGCATAGCGGCCCACGGTCTGCTGGTCAGTGCCATCGAGCTCGTCGGCGACCTTGTTGATGGCCGACGCCACGCCATTGACCTGGCCGGCGGCCAGATCCTTTTGGTCGTCAGCAAAGGACTTGGCCTTGTCGGTAGCGCCCTTTACCTGGGCACCGGCCTCGTGCTGCAGCGCATGCAGGTCGTCGGCACCGCGCTGCTTGATCGCGTCGAGATCATGCTTGGCCTGATCGGTGGCTTTGCCCAGGTCGTGCTTGGCCTGATCGGTTGCCTTGCCAAGGTCCTGCTTGACCTCGGACTGCAGGGCGGGCGGAACAATCGTCTGTCCACCCGGTGAATTATCGGGATTATCCGTGTTCATGGTCAAACTCCTCGGGGAATATGCGGCTGAGCGAACAGCCGCGCCTGACCGAACAATGGCTCGCCGGATGGATCGTTCCAATAAAACTGATTGCTGACAAAGACTTAGCGCGGTTCAAGCGCAACGAGGCAGGCGACGTTTTGAACGCCGCCCGCCGTAGCTAAGGCACTCGCCAGCGGCCCGGACAGGGCCTGCCATGCGGGTGCCGTGCTGGAGCCCCGATGGGCCTAGAAGACGCCACCGGGCTTGAGCACGACCTTGGTCCATTCGTTCTGCTTGTCGCGGAAGTTCTTGTAACCGGTCGGGGCTTCCTCCAGCCCCAGGCGGTGGCTGATCAGGAAGGTCGTGTCGATCTTGCCCGCCTGGATCATGGCGAGCAGGTCCTTGGTATATTTCTGCACATGGGTCTGCCCGGTGCGGATCTGCAGCCCCTTTTCCATCATGGCGCCCAGCGGCCACTTGTCGAGCATGCCGCCATAGACGCCGGGGACCGAGACCCGGCCGCCCTTGCGACAGGCCAGCCTGGCGCAAGGCATGGCCGCGATCGGCGCCCGGCGCGATCTTCTGCTTGATCAGGTCGAGGACATTGTCGGCGACAAAGCCATGCGCTTCCATGCCCACCGCGTCGATCACGGCATCGGGCCCGATGCCGCCGGTCATTTCCATCAGGGCTTCGCGGACATGGGTCTCCTCGAAATTGATGATCTTGGCGCCGAATTTCTGCGCCAGTTCGAGCCGATGGGGATGGTGGTCGATGCAGATGACCTGCTCGGCCCCCATCAGCATGGCGCTCTGCACGGCAAACAGGCCCACAGGTCCGGCACCCCAGACGGCGACCGTGTCGCCAGGCTCGATCTGGGCGTTTTCAGCCGCCATCCAGCCGGTGGGCAGGATGTCGGAGAGGAACAA
Organism: uncultured Devosia sp.; assembly: GCA_963975335.1. Lineage (GTDB taxonomy): Bacteria > Pseudomonadota > Alphaproteobacteria > Rhizobiales > Devosiaceae > Devosia. Next base: position 17,978 of record CAXBHD010000007.1, read on the forward strand.
GACCTCGTCATCATCCATGCCGTCGGGAATGACGATCGGCCCGACATCGGAAAACGGCACCCGCACATATTCCGCCTGGCCGCCGGCATAGCCGCCGGTGAGGTGGGAATAGCCGAACAGGCCGCCGACGGCATGGCCGTAGAGCATTTCGGAGGCGTCCTGCTTTTCAACGGGATTGCTGTTGTCGCAGGCCGAATATTGCAGCTTCTGGCAGTGGAAGCACTGGCCGCAGGAAATGGTGAAGGGCACCACGACGCGCTGGCCCTTCTTGAGCGTGCTCTTGGCGCCAACCTCGACCACTTCGCCCATGAATTCATGGCCCAGGATATCGCCCGATTTCATGCCGGGGATGACGCCGTCATAAAGGTGCAGGTCGGAACCGCAGATCGCCGTGGAGGTCACCTTGAGGATGACATCGCGCGGATTGATGATTTCGGGGTCGGGATGGCTATCGACGCGTACGTCATGGGTGCCGTGCCAGGTCAATGCGCGCATCAGTGATCTCCGTCTTTGGCTATATGGAATGAGGCATCGGCGATCTCGCCGGTTTCCATGAGCATCTTGAAGCGCTTGAGTTCATGGCGCGCCTGGATATTGGGTTCGGCCTGGAACAGCTTGGCAAATAGCCGACCGACATCGCCGCCCGGGGGCTCATAGGCAATCTCGGCGGTAACCACGGTGCCCCGATCGGCCGGCGCGTCGGCAAAGGTCACAATGCCGGCGGTCTTGATCTGGGAGCCTTCCACCGACCGCCAGCCGATCGACTGGTTTTCCACCACGCCGACCATTTCGGTTTCCAGCGTCACCTGCTGGCCGGCCGGCGCCTTGATCGTCCAGGTCGACCGATCGCCGTCTACCGCGACGCGCTCGATGGCCTGCATGAAGCGGGGCAGCTGGGAGAAATCGCGCCAATAGGCAAAGAGCTCGCTGCGCGGGCGGTTGATGGTGACACTCCGGCCGACAATGGCCAGCTTATCGTCCGTGTCATCCTGCTTTGCGCGCTTGGGCGCGTCATCATGGGCTTGCTCACTCGCCATCAGGCAGCTCCTGGTTCGCTGGGGTGCGAGACGGCTGCTGCCGGTCTCGACATTGAACCCTAGCAATCCCCGGGCAAGGCCATCGTTCCGGCTGCGCCGCTATTGTGATCCAGGATAGGCGAGGCGGGCCGGCCCTAGAGCGCGGCCATGGTCGAGAAGGTGCCGAGCGGGCAGGCCCCATTGGGGTCGAGTGGGGCGGTGCGCGGATCGTTCTGGTTGAACACATAGCGCTGCTCGCAGACGTCCCAGGCCGGCGGCTGCTTGGCCTGATCGAAGGCGTCGGTGCCGATCTTGAGGTTGCGCCAGAAGGCCGTGTGCGGGCTGGCGGCATGACGGGCGAAATTGTCCTCGGTCATGCGAAAGGGCAGCAGCTGCAGCTGAAAGGCGCTGTTGCCGCCCCGGAAGGTCTCGCGGGCCAGGGCGTAGATTTCCTTGATGCCTTCGTCGGTCATGGCGTAGCAGCCCACCGACAGGCAATCGCCATGGATCATCAGATAGCTGCCGGTGCGGGCCAGCGCCTGGTCGAGCTTGTTGGGAAAGCCGGTATTGAAGGCCAGGTGATAGGAGGATTTGGGGTTCAGCAGCGCCGGCGTCACGTCGTAAAAGCCCTCCGGCGACTGGTAATCGCCCTCCTTGACCTTGGGGCCCAGCGTGCCCGACCATTTGCAGATCGGGTAGGTCTTGAGCAGGGCATATTGGCCGCTGCGCGTGCGCTTCCAGACTTCGAGCTCGGAGGATTCCTTGTAGACCCGGATCATCATGGGTTCGGCCGGCGAGGAGCCGATGGCGGCCAGCCGCTCGAGCAGGGGCTTGGGCAGCGGCACGTTGCCACGGTTGTCGCCGACGAACTGGCAGCCGGCCAGGGCCGTGACCGCCAGGGCCAGAAGAAAGGCGCGAAAAGCGTTGATCAGCATGAATTATCCCGTCCAGTTGGCCGCAAGATGGGCTGGCGCGGTTACCGGAAGATGAATTTTACGAATCTGTGACCGGGCGGCTTGGGCCTTGCGGGCATGGGCTGCGCCCCACATATTGGAGCCATGGCAAACAACGACCCCGCGACGCGAAAACCATCCGGATTGCCTGAAAAAGGCAAGGTCAGCGGCGATATTGCTGCCTTTGTCAAAAAGGTCGGCACCATGGCCCGGCCCAATGCGGCCCAGGATGGGCGGCTGCTCTTCGCGCTCGACGCCACGATGAGCCGCCAGCCGACCTGGGATCTGGCCTGTTCGCTGCAGGCCGAAATGTTTGCCGCCATTCCCAAGCCCAGCGCGCTGCAGGTGCAGCTGCTGTATTTCCGCGGCTTCGGCGAATGCCGGGCCAGCAAATGGGTGCTCGATGGCGATGCCCTGGCCAGGCTGATGAGCGGCATTACGTGCCGCGGCGGGCATACCCAGATCGGGCGGGTGCTGTCGCATGCCCGCAGCGAGCATGCCCGGCGGCGGATCAATGCGGTGATCTATGTGGGTGATGCCATCGAGGAAAATGTCGATGACCTCGCCGACAAGGCGGGGCAGCTGGGCCTTTTGGGCCTGCCCCTCTTCATCTTCCAGGAGGGGCATGATGCGCAGGTCGAGGCCGGCTTCCGCGATTTCGCCCGGCTGAGCAAGGGCGCCTATGCGCGCTTTGATGCCAAGGCGCCGCAGGAGCTGGCAGCCTTGCTCAAGGCCGTGGCCGCCTATGCCAGCGGCGGCCGGGATCTGCTCAAGCTGCAAAGCAGCGGCCAGGCGCGGGCGCTGCTGGCGCAGCTGCCGTCATGACCTATGTCTTTGTCGGCGGACTGGTGCTGCTGGCGGCGATCGCCGGCTATAATTATCTGCGCACGCTTGACCGGCGGACAACGCGCCTGGCCCTGCGCTGGGTGGTCGGTGGCCTGGGCATGTTGATCGCGGCCGGCATGCTGCTGGCGCGCCGGATTGATATTGCGATCTTTGTCGGCGCAGCGGCCGTGGCGGTATTGCGTACCGGCAGGCTCGGGCCGATCTCGCTGGATGGCCCGGCCATGGACGCGGGCAATATTTCCAGGGTCAAGAGCTACCACTTTGCCATGGAGCTCGACCACGATACCGGCGCCGTGTCGGGCCGCGTGCTGCATGGCCAGTTCGGCGGCATGGATCTGCTCGACCTGGGCGAGGCCGATACGCGCCTGCTGCTGGCCGAAGTGGAAAACGACCCTGACAGTCTGAGCCTGCTGGAAAGCTGGCTCGACGCCAATCGCAGTGGCTGGCGCGAATATTTTGCCAGCCAGTATGGCGATAATGGCGGCAGCGCGACGGCTGGCGATCCGATCGCGGCGGCCTATGACGTGCTGGGCCTCCAACCCGGCGCCAGCGACGAGGCTATCAGAACGGCCCATCGCGAGTTGATGAAAGCCGTCCATCCCGACCATGGCGGCACCAGCGAACAGGCCGCCCGGATCAATCAGGCACGGGACCTGCTGTTGTCACAGGCGCGGTGAGCCTGCGCGCCAGTTGAGCCCTTTCACCCAGGAGCACGTGCTTGCCGCAGATCGAACAGCCTCTTATGCCGCCGCATGTCGAGCCGCACCGCAAGCCCCTGTCGCTGCTGCAATCGGTGCGGGCGGCGCGCCAGAATGTGCTCGAGATCATTCCCGCCATTGCCTATCGGCAGCCCATCGTCTCGGGCCGCATGGGCGCGCGCTGGCATATGGTGCAGGATCCGGCATCGCTGCGGCGCATCTTTCTCGACAATGCCGACAATTATCCCAAATCCGAGGTGATGCTGCGCATGCTGCGGCCGGCAGTGGGCAATAGCCTGTTCACCGCCGAAGGCGCCGACTGGCGCTGGCAGCGGCGCTCGGTGGCGCCGGTCTTTGCCCAGCGCAATGTGACGACCCTGGCGCCGGTGCTGACGGCCACGGCCGAACGGGCGGCACAGCGGCTGAGCGCCGCCGGTCCCGATGCCGAAATGGTGGGCGAAATGCTGACCGCCACTTTCGACGTCATCTGCGAGGTGGCGCTGTCGGGGCGCGAGCATTTCGATGCCGGCGTCTATGGCGCTGCCATCATCCGCTATTTCGAGACGGCGGGGCGCGCCTCGCTGCTCGATTTCCTGCGCGTGCCAAGCTGGTTTCCGCGGCCGGGGGAACTGCTCGGCTATGGCGCCACTCGCACCATGCACGATATGGTGGCCAGGGCCATCGAGGCGCGCCGGCAGCAGGCCACCGGCGCAGCGGACGATCTGCTCGATTTCATGCTCAAGGCCCAGGATCCCGAAACCGGGCGCAGCATGTCGCCGCAGGATGTCCTGCACAATATGCAGTTCTTCATCGTTGCCGGCCACGAAACCACGGCGCTGGCGCTGAGCTGGGCACTGCAATTGCTGGCGCTATCACCCGACATCCAGGAGGCGGCCCATGCAGAGGCCCATGGCGTGCTGGGCGATCAACCGGCCCGGCTGGAGCATCTCGATGCCATGCCGCTCAGCCGCCGCATCCTTGAGGAATCCATGCGGCTATATCCGCCAGTGGGCATGCTGGCGCGCGAAGTGCGCGCCGCCGATGAACTAGGCGGTCGCGCCATTGCCGCTCATGACGTGATCTTTTTGCCGCTCTATGCGCTGCACCGCCATGAATTGCTGTGGGACAAACCCAATCAATTCAACCCCGACCACTTCCTGCCCGCGGCGGTCAAGGCGCGCGACCGCTATGCCTATCTGCCCTTCGGGGCGGGGCCGCGCGTCTGTGTCGGCGCGAACTTTGCCATGATGCAGGCCCAGATCATCCTCTCGACACTGCTGGCGCGCTTCCACTTTGCGCCGGGCGCCTTGCCGCTGCCCAGGCCCACCATGCTGATGACGGTGCGGCCGGACACGGGGATCAACCTGACCGTCACCCCGCGTCAGGCCCAGAAGGCGTGACTGACGAGACTTCTGGTATAGTCGTGCCGCGGGGCGTGCAGCACGTCGGCGGTAAGGCCCTGCTCGACGATCTCGCCCTTCTGCATGACGACAACCCGGTCACAGAGGTGATCGACCAGCGCCAGGTCATGGCTGATAAAGACCAGACTGAGGCCCATGGCGGCCTGCAGGTCGGTAAGCAGGTTGAGGATCTGGCCCTGCATGGACACATCGAGCGCCGAGACCGGCTCGTCGGCGATCAGCAGGCGGGGTGCGGTGATGATGGCGCGGGCAATGGCGATGCGCTGGCGCTGCCCGCCGGAAAACTGGTGCGGATATTTCTCGGCATCAGCGGGCCGTATGCCCACCTGGTCCAGCCCTTTGAGGGCCCGTTCCCGACGTGCCGTGGCGGTCAGCCGGCGATCGGCGAGCAGGGGTTCGGCCACGCTCCAGCCAATCGGACGCCTTGGGTTGAGCGAGCTGAACGGGTCCTGGAAGACGATCTGGAACTGCGCCCGCAGCGCCATCAGATCGGCGCGCGGCAGGGTATTGATGTCGCGACCCAGCACGCTGACCTGGCCGCTATCGGGCCGCTCGAACCCCATGATCAGCCGGGCCAGCGTCGACTTGCCCGAGCCGCTTTCCCCGACAATGCCCAGCGTCTCGCCGGCCGCCACGGCCAGGCTGGCCTGCTTGACCGCCGCCAGAAAGGTCGGCGGCCCGAACAGGCCCTGGCGTCCCAGCCGATAGCGGCGGCTGACCGCGTCAAGCGTCAGCACGTTCATGGCGCAGCCTCGACCGGCAGGGCCGGGGCTGGAACCGGCGGGGTGAGCACCTGCTGATGCACGCAGCGCACGCGGCGCGCATCAAGCCGATAGGGCGCCGGCCTGTTGCTGGCGCAGGTGGCGATCTCGACCGGGCAGCGTCCGGCAAAGCGGCACCCCATGGGCATGTCGGCCAAAGCCGGGACGGCGCCGTTGATGCTGGCCAGCCGGGTGCGCGGCACGCCTGGCGGCCGCAGGCGCGGGCGCGCCGCGATCAGGCCCTGCGTATAGGGATGGGCCGGCACCGCGAGGACGGCAGCGGTCGGCCCATATTCGACGACATCGCCGCCATACATCACGACGATGTCGCGCGTTACCCGGGCGACGGCGCCCAGATCATGGCTGATATAGAGCAGCGCCATATTGCGCTTTTCGGTCAAGGCGATCAGCAGGGCATTGATGCGCGCGGCGATACTGGCGTCGAGCGCGGTAGTGGGCTCGTCGGCGACCAGCAGGGCCGGATCGCAGGAAAGTGCCGCGGCGATCAGCACGCGCTGGCGCTGCCCGCCCGAGAGCTGGTGGGGATATTGCGCCAGCCGCGCTTCGGGCTCGGGCATGCCGACCTCGTCGAGCAGCTCGAGCACGCGGCTGCGGGCCTGGCGGCGATTGAGACCGCGATGCAGCAGCAGCGGTTCGGCAATGATGTCGCCGATCCGCTTGAGCGGGTTGAGGGCGCTGAGCGGCTCCTGGAACACCATGGCAATGGTGCGGGCGCGATGACTTCGCCAGGCGCTTTCGCTGGCCCCCACCATTTCCTGGCCGTCGAGCCGGATCGAGCCGGTGACCGTGGCGCCCTCGGGCACCATGCCGAGCAAGGACAAGGCGGTGATCGACTTGCCGCAGCCGCTTTCGCCCACAATGCCGACCCGGTCGCCGCGCCCGATGCTGAAGCTGGCGCCCCGCACCGCCTTGTCGCTCCCGAAACTGATGGTGAGATCGGCAATATCGAGCATGTCAGCGCCTCTGCTGCAGGCGCGGATCGGCCAGATCGCGCAGCCCGTCGCCCAGAAGGTTGAAGCCCAGCACGGCTGCGACAATGCACAGGCCGGGGAAAATGGCCAGTTGCGGCGCCAGATAGAGCAGGGTCTGGGCTTCCGACAGCATGCGGCCCCAGGATGGCAAGGGTGGTTGCACGCCCAGGCCAAGATAGGACAAGGCCGCCTCCACCAGGATGGCGCCGGCAAAATCGATGGTCGCCTGGACGATGACCACAGCGGCAATATTGGGCACAATATGGTCGAGCGTGATGGCCAGGCCAGTGCGCGCCGAGGCCCGCGCCGCCAGCACATAGTCGCGCGACCAGATCTGCTTAGCGCTGGCACAGGCAATGCGGGTAAAGACCGGGATATTGATAAAGGCGATGGCAATGACGGCATTGCCGAGCGAGGGCCCGAAGGCCGAGGCCAGCATGATGGCAAACAGCAGGGCCGGAAAGGCGAAGCTGAAATCGGCCAGCCGCATCACGATTTCCTCGACCAGGCCACCCCGCGCCGCCGCCAGCAGGCCCAGCATGGTGCCGATGCCGCCGCCCAGGCCCACCGCGATCAGGGCAATGCCGAGCGAATGGCGGGCGCCGACCATGAGCTGGGTCAGCACGTCGCGGCCCAGCTGGTCAGTGCCCAGCCAATAGGCAGGTCCGGGCGGCTGGAACCGCTCGGAAACATCGACCACCGCATAGCTTTGCGGCGTCCATATCAGGGACAGCAGGGCAGCCAGGACGATGATGCCCACCAGCGCGGCGCCAGCGATGACCTGAATGGGCAGGCGGCGGCTCATGCGCCGCGCTTTCGCAGGCGGGGATCGATCAGCGTATAGAGCAGGTCGACCACAAAGCTCGTGACCACGACGATCACGGCGAACAGCATGACCAGGGCCTGGACGGTGAACAGGTCGCGATTGCCGATCGACTGAAACAGCAGGCCGCCCAGGCCGGGCAGGAAGAAGACGTTTTCGATGACGATGGTACCGGTCACCAGATTGGCCAGCTGGATGCCGGCAATGGTGACAATGGGAATGAGCGCATTGGGCAGGACATGAAAGAAGAGGATCCGCCAGTGCGGCACGCCCAAAGCGCGGGCGGTGCGGACATAATCGAGGCGCATGACCTCGAGGACGGCGGCGCGGGTGACCCGGGTCAGCACGGCCGACTGCACCAGCGCCAGGGAAATGGTCGGCAGCACCAGCGCCCGCAGCGCCGCCAGCGGGTCGGACCAGCCGGGAAAGCCGCCCGGCGGCAGCCAGCGCAGGTTGACGGCAAAGACCAGCACCAGCAGCAGCGCCAGCCAGAAGGCCGGGATGGCGATGCCGAGCTGGCTGATCAGCATGGTGATCCAGTCGGCCGGCCGGTTGTGATGGGCGGCAGCAAACAGGCCCAGCAGCAGGGCCAGGGTGACGGTGAGCAGGGTCGCCAGCGCCGCAATGGCCAGCGTCAGGGGAATGCGCTCGGCGATCAGCTGGCTCACCGGCACGCGAAAGGCATAGCTGGTCCCAAAATCGCCGTGCAGCAGCCCGCCCAGCCAGAGCAGATAGCGCTGCCAGACCGGTGCGTTCAATCCAAGCTGCTCGCGCAGAGCGGCGCGGGCGTCGGCGGTGGAATCGATGCCCAGCATGGACAACGCCGGGTCGCCCGGCAGCACGTTCATGACCGCAAAGATCACGAGCGAAATGCCGAATACGGTGGCGACAAGGCCGAGCAGGCGGCGCAGCAGAAAGGGCATGGTTGGGGTCCTGAAAAGGCCGGCGCGTCCTGGGACGCCCCGGCCTCGATCGCCTTTAGTCAGTCCAGGTCAGGTCCTTGAGCGGGGAGAAGATCACCGGGGCCGAGGTCCAGTAGCCGGAGAGCTCGGTCTTGTAGACGCCGATGCTGGGCAGCTGGAACAGGAAGCCATGCACGGCCTCCTCGGCGATGAAGGTCTGCGCCTGCTTGAGCAGGTCGGCGCGGGCGGTTTCATCGCTTTCGGCGCGGATGGCATTCCACAGCGTGGTATAGTCGGGATTGTCATAGCCGTAGAAATAGTCGGGGCCATTGGCGAAATTGCCCAGATCGTTGGGCGAGGTATGGGCGATGATCGACATGTCATAGTCGAGGCCCTTGAATACCTGCTCCAGCCAGGCACCCCATTCGAGCGGCTCGATCTGCACATCGAGCCCGACCTTGGCCAGTTCGGCCTGAATGATCGTGGCCGAGCGGGTGGCGTAGGTGAAGGGCGGGATGCGCAGGCGCAGGGTGGTGCCTTCGGCGACACCGGCTTCGGCGAGGAGGGTCTTGGCCTGCTCCTCATCATGCGGATAGCGGTCGGTCAGGTCGACATAATTGACGTCGCTGGGCGGAAAGAAGCTGCCGATGGGCTCGGCATAGCCATACATGGCGCCGTCGATGATTTCCTGGCGGTCCAGCGCATGGCTGATGGCGCGGCGCGCGGCGATATTGTCAAAGGGCGGGCGCGAATTGTTGAGCGCCAGGATCACTTCGCCCTGGGTCGTGCCGACCACGACGTTGAAGCGCGTATCGGCCTCGAGCTGGGGCAGCAATTCGGGCGAGGGGAAACCGGGCGCGGCGTCGAGTTCCCCCGACAGCAGGGCATTGGTGGCCGCGGTCGGGTCCGAGATGAAGCGGAAGGTGACGCTGGTCATCTGCACATTGTCGGCATCGCGATAGTCGGGGTTCTTTTCAAGCACCAGACGGTCGCCGCGCGTCCAGCTGCCGAAGCGGAAGGCGCCGGTGCCGACCGGGTTGGTGGCATTGGTATCGGCGCTTTCGGGCGCGACGATGGAGGCGTCGCCCTGGGCCAGGTTGAACAGGAAGAAGGCGTCGGTCTGCTTGAGGGTAATCTCGACGGTATGGGGATCGAGCACGGTCACCGCAGCGATGGGCGCAAAAATGCCCTTGGACGGGTTGGTGCTGTCTTCGGCCATGGCGCGATCGAAGGAGAACTTGACGTCCTCGGCATCAAAGCTCGTGCCATCGTGATAGAGCACATCCGGCGCCAGGGTGAAGGTATAGGTCAGCCCGTCTTCGGAAATGGTCCACTGCGTGGCCAGCGCCGGCAGCACTTCGCCGCGCTCGTTCACCGTGGTCAGCGATTCATAGACATTATGCGTCAGCATGCCGTCGATCGAGGCGGTGGCATCGGCTGTCGGGTCGAGCACGGTGGGTTCCTGCTGGGTCGACAGGGTGATGTCGGTCTTGGCCATGGCCGGAATGGCGAAGGCAGGCAGGCTGGCAAGCGCAGTGGTCAGGGCTAGGGCGAAAAGGCGCATCGTCAATTCTCCAGGCGTTGAGGCATGATTCAATGGGTGAGCGGGACAGGCATGCCGCTCGATGCGGGGATGGCGGGCCGGCCCAGCCGAAGCTGGAGGGCCTGCAGTTCAGCCGCGGTCAGGCCGGCGGCCGAGAGGTAGGGGATGATCCCGCCATGGCGGGTCTCCAGGTGCTCGAGCAGACGCTGCATGGTTGCCCCATCGCTACCCCAATAGCGCGACAGCCGCGCGACATCGGCGCCCCGGGCGCGGGCGCGCGACTCGAGGGCGGCGAGGACCGGGCCGATATGGCGGGCCGTTTCGGCATAGTCGGCAACGATGTCGGCATCGGCCACGCCGGCCAGCTTGAGCAGCAGTGCGGCGACGAGACCGGTGCGGTCCTTGCCCGCCGTGCAGTGAAACAGGATGGTGCCGGCGGGCGCCGCGGCCATCGTGCGCATGACGGTGGCAAAGGGCACCGCACTATCGGCCAGCGCCGCGCAATAGAGAGCAAAAAGCGGGTCCTCGGCGTCGATGATCGCGGGCAAACTGAGATCGAGGCCGGCAAAGATCGGCACGCTGTGATAGGGAAGGCGCCCGGCCAGGGGATTGGGCTGGGCCGCGGCTTCATCGGGTTCGCGCAGATCGATAATGGTGACGAGGCCGCGCTCGATGAGGCTGTCGGCGCTGGCGTCATCAAGTTCATGCAGGCTGTCGGAACGCCAGAACCGGCCCCAGGCGAGTTCGCCGCCCGGATGGGCATGGCCGCCAAGGTCGCGCAGATTGTGGATGCCGGGCAGGATAATGCGACGGCTGGGCGGGGCGACGCTCACGGCCCGTCGCCCGGGGCACCGGCAGCGCGCATGGCGGCGTCATGGGCCACGATCGCGGCGGTGGGGATGCTGCGCAGGGGGCGCCGGTCCTGCGGATGGGGCAGGAATGTTGCCCCCAGGCCGCAATCGCGCAGCGTGCAGAGCGTCAGCCCGGTAGCGTCTATGAGCTGGATCTCGTCGCTCGGGGCCAGCGGATCGGTGGCCGCGTGATGGCCGACGCCGACAATCACCGGCACGCCATGCCAGTTGGTGACTTCCTCCATATGCACATGGCCCGACAGGATGCCGACGACGGCGTGGCCGGCAATGGCCTGCTGCAGTGCCGCGGTGGAGGCCGCGTCGAGGCGGTCCCAGGCATCGTCGCGATCGGTATCGAAGAGCGGGCTGTGATGGACGATCAGCAGCTTGCGGCAATCGGGATAGGCGGCCAGCCGGGCCTGCAGCCATTCGATCTGGCCGGCATCAAGACCACCGCCGACCCGGCCGGGTATGGCGCTGTCGAGCGTGATGACATGCAAACCGGCAATGACCTGGTCATGGTCATAGGGCGCCGACGGATTGCCACCGGCCGCAGTGCCGAAGGCGGCGTGAAAATTCTCGCGGCGATCGTGATTGCCCAGCGCCAGCACCAGGGGCGTCGCACCGGCCAGATCGTCGAGCACGGCTTTGAGCGCCACATAATCGTCGGCATTGCCCTTGTCGGCGAGGTCGCCGGAAATGGCAATGAAGGCGGGCGGCGCCGGCAGGCGCGCAATGGCGGCAAAGCTGGCGCGCAAGGCGGCGGCGGTGTCGGTCAGCAGGGTCGGCTCTGCGGTGCCGAGCGCAGAAAAGTGCAGGTCCGTGAGGTGAACGAATCTCAATAAGTCCGGCATAAGGGTCCTCGGCGGCTTGCGATCTGACGAGGGGCAACGTACCGTCGCATTGCAACATTAGAATGAACGTTCATTACAATTCGGAGGCAGCGGTGACCGTGCTCAAGACCAGCGATCGCATATTGGATGCGACCGGAACGCTGCTGGTACGGGACGGACCGCAATGTTCCATGGCGGCCATTGCCAGCGAAGCGGGCGTGGCCATCGGCTCGCTCTACAATCACTTTGAGTCAAAGGATGCGCTGATCCGCGCCGTCTATGACCGGCTGGCGGCCCAGCTCGATGCCGCCGTGGTGCGGCATGGCCAGGCCGAGCAGACGCCAGAAGCGCTGCTGAACGCCTATATCGACGATTACATCGCCTTCTTCTGGTCCGATCCGCAGCGGGCGGTGCTGTTCGAGATTTTATCCAGCCTGCCTTTGGTGACCACGGCGGAGCTGCTGGCGCATTTTGCCAGCAGCGCGGATTACATCGCGCAGATCTTTGCCCAGTTGCAGGCGCAGGGCGCCGTGCGGCAGGGCGAGCCCGGCCAGCTGGCCGGTTTTATCGGTGGGGCCATCCGCAACACGCTCAAATGGCGCCGCCTGCGTCCGCCGCCCTTGACGGCGGCAGAGCGCGGCGCCATCCGGGCCATGTGCCTGGCGGCGGTGCGACCGGTCTGATCCGGCCGGGGCCGCCGGAGCAGCGTCGCCTGGCCGCCTGCCCCGAGGCAGGGCTGGCTAGCGGGTTGGCGCGGTGGCGGCGAGAGCACTACCCACAAGCCGGGCTTCGGCCTTGCGGCCCAGTTCGCGCTCGATATGGGCGAGCAGCGCCGGCACCTCGCCGGGGGTGCGGGCAATATAGTGCGGCACTTCGGCGGCCGTAGCGGCCAGGCGCGCGCGCCGATGCGACCAGCTCTGCCAGATGCTGGTAATGCCCAGGGCATTGGCGCCGGCAATGTCGCGCTCGAGATGGTTGCCGATCATCACGGTGAGCGGCGTGTCGCCGGCATCAAGTCCGGCAGCGCCCAGGGCGGCCTCGAACATTTCCGGCGCCGGTTTCTGGCTGCCCAGAACCTCGGAGATGATTTCGGCATGCAGATGCGCCCGGATGCCATGGCCGCCCAGCACGGTCTCGAAACTGCGCAGGCGTCCATCGGCGACCAGGATCAGCCGATAGCCCTGCTCCGCCAGCGCCTCGATCATGTCGAGGGCGCCCGGGATCAGCTCGGCGGCCGTGACATAGCCCTCGGCGTCGAAGACCTCGCTGCCTTCATCGACCAGCGTGTCGCCGCTGTCGATCAGCACGGCCTTGAGCAGGGGCTGGCGGGCGACGACGGCCGCGACCAGCTCGGGCACCCGGCGCGCAATATGGGCATGCAGCTCCGGCCAGGAAACGATCTCGATCTCTGCCGTATCGACGGGCCGGGTGAACGAGAAGGCCGGCGTGAAGGCCTGCAATTCGAGATGGCGACGCACGGCGCGATGCTGGGCCGGCGTGAAAGCGAACAGATGCGCGAACATGTCATTGACCAGGATATCGCCCTGCCCGGCCAGTTCGGCACAGGCCCAGCCCAGTTCCTGGCGCCGGGCCAGAATGGTATCGGGGCGGGCGTGGAAGGCATGCTTGCCGGGCTCGGCATAAAGCGTCACGCGGCCAAGCTCCAGCGGCAGGGCGCCATCGGGCCCGGACATGACGGCAAATGCACCATGCGCGCTGGCCTCGACCGCCAGGATCTGGTCGTCTGCGCCCAGCTTGATCCAGACATGCTCGAGATCATAGAGGTGCCCGATATCCCAGTCCCACCACAGGGCATATTCGATGACCCGGGCGACACCGGGCTCGAAGGTGACCTGGTGCGTGCAGGAGGGCGACTGGCGCGCTGCGCTCAGGATGCTGACGCCCATATGCGATGGCAGAAAAGGCTCATTGGCCGAAAAGCGGATGACGGGGGCAAAGCGCTTGGCGCGCACGGCATCAGCCGGCGACAGCGGCCCGCTGGCCACGGCATGGGGGTCATAGAGCATTGGGCAAAATCCAGATGACAGACAGCAGAGGCCGCACGGCTAGGATAGCCGCGTTTCAACGCCGTGACGAAAATCTTGAAAACAGAGGCCGCTGTTTTCAATAACGCGGCGCCGCGGTGGACTCGCGGATCACCAGCGAATTTTCCAGCACCACGCTCTGCACCGGGGCATCGGTGTTCTCGATATGCTCGTGCAGGGTGCGCGCCGCCAGCGTGCCCATTTCGTGGATGGGCTGGCGCATGGTGCTGAGCGCGGGGAAGGTGATGGCCGATTCCAGCACGCCGTCATAGCCCAGGATCGACAGCTCGCCTGGCACGGCGATGCCCAGCTGCTGGGCCGCCTGCATGGCGCCCACGGCCAGCATATCGGTGGTGCAGAACAGGGCGGTGAGCTCGGGATGGCTGCGCAGCAGGCGCCCGGCCTCCAGCCGCCCGGTCTCGAGATTGGACTCCGCCTTGAACGGGCTGCAAAATTGCAGCGCCACATCGCTGGCCAGATCCTGGCTGGCCTTGATAATGCCGCGTACCCGCTCGCTGCCGACATTGCCGATATCGATGCGGGTCTGGCGCTGGGCGCCGTCGCCGGCAATGACGCCAATGTGTCGGTGCCCCAGGCCCAGCAGATAGCGAATGCCCTGGTAACCACCGGAAAAATTGTCGCAGACGACGCCGCTGACCCCGGCTACCTTGTACCACATATCGGCAAAGACCACCGGGATGCCGGCCTTTTGCAGCATGGCAACATTCTGTCCGGTGCGGGCGGTGGATCCCGAGGGGCGGATGATCACCCCCTGCGCCTTGAGCTCCAGCATGGAGCGGATATAGGCCTCCTCGCGGGCCGCATCGCCATTGGTCGAGCAGATCAGCACCTGATAGCCGGCGTCGAACAGGAATTCCTCGATGGCATAGGCCAGGCTGCTGCTGAAGGGGGTGCGCTGCTGGCGCAGCAGGACCCCGACAATGCGCGACTGCTGGGTGCGAAAGCTGCTGGCCAGACGATTGGGGCGATAGTCCAGTTCGGCAATGACATTTTGCACGCGCGCGCGCACATCGGGCCGCACATGCTTGTAGCCGTTGAGCACGCGCGACACGGTGGCGATCGACACACCGGCTTTGTCCGCGACATCCTTGATCGTCATCATCGGCCCGAGCATCTAGAGCCCAAACGCGAACACTGCATGACGTTGCTTGTAAACGGTTTCAAGATCGTTTCATTCGGACGCGACACAGAGGCTGTAGCTACCCCGCTGACGGTGCCCGGAAATCTGGCGCCTCTGGCTTTGAAACGGGGTATGACCATGATCAGACAATCTGGGGTGAGCCTTGCGGTGCTCGCCTATGCAGCCACGAGCCTGACGCTCATCAGCCTGCCTGCCGCCGCGCAGGAAAGTGCTGGCGGCAATGCCTGCGCCGCCTTTGTCGAAGCGCCCATGCTGGCCGAGCGCGTCGCCAGTGGCGCCCTGCCGCCCGTCGCCGAACGCCTGCCATCCGAGCCCCTGGTGATCCAGGCGGCCGAGCGCACCGGCGTCTATGGCGGCCAGTTCGTCGACAGCTGGGGCGGCGGCAATCTCGCCGATATCCGTCACTTTGGCTATGAGCCGCTGGTACGCTGGAGCGTCGATGGCGCCGACGTGGTGCCCGGCATCGCCAAGAGCTGGGATGTGAGCGAAGATGCGCGCACCTATACCTTCCATCTGCGCGAGGGCATGAAGTGGTCCGACGGCCATCCCTTCACCGCGGCAGACATCCTCTACTGGTGGGACAAGGTCGAGAACAATCCCAAGATCACTCCCGGCGGTCCGCGCGCCGAGGTGATGAACAATGGCAAGAAGCCGACCGTCACCGCCATTGACGAGGTCACCGTGAGCTTCAGCTTCGAGGACCCGAACGGGCTGTTCCTGCAGAACATGGCCGGCCCCTATGGCCAGCGCGTCGTGCAGTTCCCGGCCCATTACATGGAAGAGTTCAACATCGACGCCAATCCCGAGGGCGTGGCCGAGATGATGGCGGCCGCTGGCGCCACCGATTACGCCGCCTGGTGGAAGGGCAATGTCGGCTCCTACAATGATGCGGCCCAGTTCAACGATCCCAAGCGCCCATCCGTGCATGCCTGGATCGCCAATGACACTATCCTGGGCAAGGAACGCCTGACCTTTGACCGCAATCCCTATTACTTTGCCGTCGACGCCGATTGCCAGCAGCTGCCCTATATCGATCAGCGCGTCTGGAACCTTGTCGCCGATGCCGAAGTGACGCTGCTGCAGGCCGTGCAGGGCGTGCTGTCGATGTCGCCGCGCAATGTGTCGACGCCGCAGAACCGGGCGGTCTTCTTCGACAACCAGGAAGCGGGTGACTATCATCTCGTGCCGGCCCAGAGCTGCGACTATAATACGGCCGTGCTGGGCTTTTCGGTCAACCATCCCGATCCGATCAAGGCTGAAGTCTTCGGCTCCAAGGATTTCCGCATCGGCGTGTCGCATGCCATCAACCGCCAGGAAATCATCGACACGGTCTATCTGGGTCAGGGCGAGCCCTTCCAGCCGGCGCCGCTGCGCAATTCGCCCTTCTTCAACGAAAAGCTGGCCAAGGAATTCACCGAATTTGACCTTGCTGCCGCCGCCGAGCATCTCGACAAGATCCTGCCCATGGGCGCCGATGGCAAGCGCATGGGTCCCGATGGCAAGCCGTTCAGCTTTTCGGTCGAAATCAATGCCGATTTCAAGCCTGACACGGTGGATGCCTTCCAGCTGATCGAACGCAGCTGGGAACAGGTGGGCCTGGACGTCACCGTCAACTATCTGGCCAATGATCTGTTCGGCAATGCGCGCGCGCGTCCGGAAGTGGATGCGGCGGTCTGGGTGGGCGAGAATGGCTGCGGTCAGCTGCCGCTGCTCAATCTGGGCCGCTTCATGAACGACTATGGCTATTGGAGCCTGGGCAACTGGTCGGGCTGGGCCGCCTGGGACCTGCGTCGCCTCAACCCCGATGCCGAGCTGCCCGAGGGCTGGACCCCGGTCGAGCCACCCGCCAGCGTGCAGCGCCTTTATGAGCTGCGCTCGCTCATCCCCACCAAGGTGGGCGACGAACAGGCGGCGCTGATGACCGAATTCACCAATGGGCTGGCCGAAGAATTCCTGGTCATCGGCGTGGCGACACCGGCCGGCTTTTACCGCTCGGTCAAGAACAACCTGCACAATGTGCCGGCCGAGCTGATCGAGGGCTGGCTCTATCCGGGCCCGGCGCCGGCCAATTTCGCCAGCTTCTTCATCGAGGAATAGCGCCTCCCACCGCCACCCACGTCCCCGGGGTCACCCCGGGGACAGCGCCGGGACCCCAGCGTCCCGGCCAATGATTTTGGAGAACGAGCATGGGTCGCTTCATGCTGCGCCGGCTGCTCTACACCATACCGGCGCTGATCGTGGTTTCCCTGATATCCTTCATGGTCATCGCCATTCCACCCGGCGATTTCGTCACGCGCACCGCCGAACTGCGTGCCGCGCAGGGCGACATCATGCCCCTGGCCGAGCAGGAGGCGATGCGGCAGGCCTATGGCCTCGATCGGCCCCTGCTGGTGCAATATGGCAGCTGGATTTCGGGCATCCTCACCCGCGGCGATTTCGGCTATTCCTTCTCGTTCAACCTGCCCGTCAAGGACGTCATCTGGCCGCGCATCGGCCTGACCGTCGTGCTGTCGCTGGCGAGCCTGCTGTTCATCTGGGTCGTGGCCATACCGATCGGCATCTATTCGGCCGTGCGCCGCTATACGATGGGCGATTACCTGGCGACCTTTATCGGCTTTCTCGGCCTGGCCGTGCCCAATTTCCTGCTGGCGCTGGCCGTCATGTATATCGCCTTCACCGTCTTCGGCATGCATGTGGGCGGGCTGTTCTCGCCCGAATTCATCGAGGCGCCCTGGAGCTGGGAGCGCGTCATGGACCTGCTCGCCCATCTCTGGCTCCCCATGATCGTGCTGGGCACGGCCGGCACGGCCAGCGTCATCCGCATCATCCGCGCCAATCTCATGGATGAGCTGCACAAGCCCTATGTCATGGCCGCCAGGGCCAAGGGCAAAGGCGAGTTCGCGCTGCTGATGAAATATCCAGTGCGCCATGCCCTCAATCCCTTCGTGTCCGGGCAGAACGACATTTTCGTCGACATCGTCTCGGGCGGCACCATCGTGGCCATTGTCATGGGCCTGCAGACCACCGGTCCGCTGCTGCTCGATGCCCTGCGCAACCAGGACATGTATATGGCCGCCAGCTTCATTCTCATGCTTTCGGTGCTGATCGTCATCGGCACCTTCCTGTCGGACCTGCTGCTTGCCTGGCTCGACCCGCGCATCCGCCATCAGCAGGGGTAAGCCATGACCGCCATCGACAATGCAGACAGCACGGCTCCGGCCGCCGCGCCGCGCCAGTCCGGCCGCGGCTTTGAGGGTCATTGGGCGCTGGTCTGGCAGAAATTCCTGC